>NZ_JBQEOL010000009.1:0-143933 GCF_052044895.1 Acinetobacter sp. 22323
CGCTCTACCGACTGAGCTATGGGAGAATAGATTGGCTCTCCAACCTGGGCTCGAACCAGGGACCTGCGGATTAACAGTCCGTCGCTCTACCGACTGAGCTATTGGAGAATCTGATCGGCATTTTAGGGAGGAATCGGCAGGTCGTCAATCAATTAATGTAAAGAAATGAATTGTTTGCTTTATAAATATTCATTTAGAGCCTAAAAATAAAAAAATCACCCAAAATGGGTGATTTTTTTAGTAAAGAAATAAAGAATTATTTCTCAACACCTGCAGGCTGGCCTGCATATTTCGCGTTTGCGTAGTCCCAGTTCACCAGGCTTTCTAGGAAAGTAGAGATATATTTAGGACGAGCATTGCGGTAGTCGATGTAGTAAGCGTGTTCCCAAACGTCAATTGTCAACACAGCAATTTTACCGTGTGCCATTGGAGTATCAGCATTAGACGTTTTAAGAATAGAAAGGTTGCCGTTAACTTGGTCAGCAACTAACCAAGCCCAACCTGAACCGAATTGAGTTGCAGCAGCATTGGCAAATTCTTCAGCGAATTTTTCGTAAGAGCCGAAAGCTTCATCAATTTTCGCAGCCAATGGGCCAGTTGCAGCACCACCGCCATTTTTCGCCATACAGTTCCAGTAGAACGTGTGGTTCCAAACTTGAGCCGCGTTATTGAAGATACCTGCTTTAGATGAATCGCCAGCAGAAGCCAGGATGATTTCTTCTAAAGTTTTGCCTTCAAGCTCAGTACCAGCGATCAGGTTGTTCAGGTTAACCACGTAAGTATTGTGGTGTTTGTCGTGATGGTATTCTAAAGTTTCTTTGCTGATGTGTGGAGCAAGATCTTCGTAGCCGTAAGGTAATGCTGGTAAAGTAATGGTTGTCATGTTTTCAATTCCTTGCATTTTGCTGGGTTTTGACAATAAGTGGCTTTATTGTAATAGAAAAACAGGCAGAAATGCGCATTGTAGATAAATAAGAATACAGAATAAAGCCTGAAATTATACGTATAAAGCCGCTGTCAAATACCGTCAGGTGAAATTAAATCGGATTGTTTAATTCGAAATAACTATACTCAATATTGAACTGCTGGGAAATAGCTTTTGCAAGGCGTTGAACACCATATTTCTCGGTTGCATGGTGACCACAGGCATAATAATGCACATCCAGTTCCTGAGCTTCATAGAAGGTCCGTTCAGACACTTCACCAGAAATATAGGCATCACAGTTCTGTGCTGCAGCTTTTTGAATATAATCCTGCGCACCTCCAGTACAGAAACCAACTTTACGAATTTCAGTTTTGTCTGCTGGTAAATGAATCGCATCAAAGCCCAATTTTTCAGAAACATAAGCCTTAAATTGTTCTGGTGTCATGGCCTGTTTTAAATAGCCAATATTGCCAATTGGACGACGTTCATTTGGATCTAATTGTTCCAGATTTTCCAGTTCCAGCAGGTCGGCAATTGCCGCATTATTTCCCAAAGTCGGATGACTGTCTAAAGGCAGGTGATAGCCAACCAGTGAGATATCATGTTGAATTAGCGTCTTAATCCGTTTACCGCGCATGCCAGTAATTGGGTAGGGTTCACCCTTCCAGAAATAGCCATGATGTACCAGTAGGAGATCCGCACCCTGAGCAATTGCGGCTTCAATGGCTCCTTGAGAAGCAGTCACAGCACACAGAATTTTATTGACCTCAGACTTACCTTCAATTTGCAAACCATTTGGGGCATAGTCCTTGAATTCATGTGCAATCAGCGTTTGGTCGCACCATTGAATAATGTCCTGCAATCTGGCCATAAATTTCTCTCTAAACCTTTCAATTGTCATCATCAAAACATATTTTGAATTGTAACTAAAGCAGCACAAATCTCTTTTGCTTTTTTTATGTTTAGTTTTGTGTTTAGCTTTACAATAGAGCACAAATTGCTTAGTCATCAATAAATTAAAAATATTGTCAGAGGATAATAACGTGCGTCGGACCTTTACATGGTTACCTTGGGTATTGCTGATCTTAGTGATCATCGTCTTTCTAGGTTGGCAACAGTTGCAAAAGCCAAAAGCACCTGTTGCGCCAGATGGCGTCAAAATGCCTGCTGAAAAAGTTGAACCATTACTGGATACTTCACGTGCTGGTGGGGTGGTTTCTTACAGCGCTGCGGTGAAAGTGGCTGCACCGGCTGTAGTGAATATTTTTACCACACAAAAAGTGAAGAGACAGGATAATCCTTTACTGAATGATCCTGTGTTCCGTGAGTTTTTCGGTGATCAGTTACCAGAACAGTTCTCTCAGGGGCCAAATGAAAATAGCCTGGGTTCAGGCGTAATTGTGCGTGCAGATGGTTATATTCTGACGAATAATCATGTGATTGCACAGGCTGACCAGATCATTGTCGCCTTAAATGATGGCCGCCGTGCTGAAGCAGAAGTGATTGGGACTGACCCGGATACTGACTTGGCAGTGATCAAGATTGAGCTGGATAAATTACCGGTATTGCCATTTAAATTGAGTGGTAATGAAGTTGGTGATGTCGTTCTGGCGATTGGTAATCCGTTCGGTGTGGGTCAAACCGTGACGCAGGGGATTATTTCTGCGACGGGTCGTTCTGATCTGGGTATCAATACCTATGAAGACTTTATCCAGACGGATGCAGCAATTAATCCAGGAAACTCAGGTGGTGCCCTGATTGATGTCTCAGGGAATCTGATTGGGGTGAATACGGCAATTTTCTCTCAGTCTGGCGGTTCATTAGGCATTGGTTTTGCAATTCCAGCCAAAGTCTGTCAGCAGATCATGAATGCCATTTTGAAAGATGGCCGTGTAGTGCGTGGCTGGTTAGGTATTAGCTTGTTGCCTCCACAACGAAATGATGTAATGAAACCATCCGAACAGGGCGTGACTGTGGCAGAAGTATTGCCAAATGGTCCTTCCGCCCAAGCAGGTATTCAGCGCGGTGATAAGATAATCATGGTCAATGACGAACAGATTACTTCAGCCTCACATCTGATTAACTACGTAGCTCTGCAAGCTCCAGGTAGTAAAATTAGGATTGAAGTGGAACGTGAAGGTAAAAAACAGGATCTGGAGGTTGTGGTGGGTGAACGTAAACAGCAGCAAAATACATCATCGCAATATATTCCTTTACCAGAATAAAATTTAAATCGCTTAAAAAATCTCTCCTAGTGGGGGATTTTTTTATGACCAATTTTTATTTTTGGTTTACAAAACACGAATATTTTATGTGATTTAAATCATTTAATTTCATTGAATAAAATCAAAAAAGAGTAAAAACAATGAGTTTTATGACTGCTGATCAGGCCAAAGTTTTATCGAATGTAGCCAACTTGAATATTGAAATGTATAAGCCCCGTTTGGCTCAATTAATTGAGGACAATGCCCGACAAGGCAATACTGCTGTATTAACGGTATTTCCAAAACATTTGCCTTTAGAAGAGATCCGTGGTCTTTCGGCAGAATTGACTGAACTGGGCTATAACGTGCGCTTTGAGGTGCAGGAATTTTATTATAGCTTTAATGTCTACTGGCTATAATTTTATCAATTGTTCAAAAAAAATCCTGTTCAGGCATATATCTTGCTGCATTCAACTCATAGTTAAAATATGAGAGTGATATGTCTTTATCTATTCATCTTGCAGCACGGGCAGATGCACCTTATGTGGTGCTTTCACCCGGACTGGGCGGGCATGCCAGTTTCTGGAATCCTCAAATTAGAGTTTTACAGCAGCATTTTCATGTAGTCACTTATGATCAGGAAGGCTGTCATTCAGATTCTGAACTCTTGCCCATGTCTTATTCGATCGACCATATGGCCTGCCAGATTCTGGATTTATTGATCAATGATGGTATTCGAGAGTTTCATTTTATCGGGCATGCATTGGGCGGACATATCGGCATGCAACTGGCGACCTATCAGGCTGAAAGAAAGTTTAAGCTGCTCAGTCTGACCATGTTAAATGCTTGGGGAGAGCTGGATGCTCATACTCAGAAATGTTTCGAGGCACGAACTTCCTTATTGGTGAATAGCGGGGCAGAGGCTTATGTGAGAGCACAGGCTTTATTTCTTTATCCGCCGCAATGGATCTCGACTCATATTGATCAGTTAACTGAAGCAGAAAATAAGCAGCTTTTAGATTTTCCTCCAATTTCAAATGTTCTAGCACGCTTACAAGCTGTACAGGCCTTTAAACTGAACGAAGAGCATCAGCAAGCACTCAAAGATGTTCGTGTGCATCTGCTTGCCAATCAGGATGATTTTCTGGTGCCTTATCAACGGTCACAGCAATTACAGCAATGCCTGCCGCATAGTTACCTCAGTTTGCTTGCTACAGGTGCGCATGCCTCCACTGTGACCGAGACAGATCAGGTCAATCAACGGATCCTTTCCTTCCTGATTTCCCCCTTAGCTTGAAGATTTTTTAAAAGCCAGACCTCGTGTCTGGTTTTTCATTTTTTCTAATCAATCATTTTGTAGCATCAGCATGGTTTTTACTTCGAATTGATGCATGAACTGCAAATGCACAAATTGCTACGAGTGCACTTGAATGAAACAGTATGTTCAAAATTGACTCATAGGTAAAAATAGATATTTTACTAAAAATTCAAAAAATAAAATATTAAGTGTATGATATTTATAAATTAAATATAGTTGGCACACGCTTTGCAATGTTTATCTTGTAAATAAAATTCCCGAAGTGGAATCAGAATTTTGAATAAGTGTTAAAAATAATGAGGTGTGAAAATGAAAATAGGTGTCTTCTGTCCAATCGGAAATAATGGCTGGTTACTCTCTGAAAATGCACCGCAGTACATGCCGACTTTTGAGTTAAATAAACAAATCGTACAGCGCGCTGAGCACTATGGTTTCGATTTCGCACTTTCCATGATCAAGCTGCGTGGCTTTGGCGGCAAGACTGAATTCTGGGAACATAACCTGGAAACGTTTACCCTGATGGCAGGTCTTGCGGCTGTCACCAGCAAAATTAAAATTTTCGCAACTGCCGCAACTCTGGTGATGCCACCTGCAATTGTCGCGCGCATGGCATCAACCATTGATTCGATTTCAAATGGCCGTTTTGGTCTGAATGTCGTAACTGGCTGGCAGCCACCTGAATATACCCAAATGGGTATGTGGCCAGGTAATGACTATTTTGGCAAACGCTATGAATATCTGTCTGAATATGTACAAATTCTGCGTGAACTTTGGGCGACTGGTAAATCAGACTTTAAAGGCGAACATTTCCAGATGGAAGATTGCCGTGTTAGCCCACGTCCACAAGCCGACATGAAGATTATCTGTGCAGGTCAATCTGATGCAGGTTTAGAGTTTTCTGCACAATATGCTGACTATAACTTCGTGTTTGGTAAAGGCCTGAATACTCCAACAGCTTATGCAGAAATTAATGACCGCCTCAAAGAAAAAACAGATGTGACTGGCCGTGATGTACAGACTTATGTGCTGTTTATGGTGATTGCTGCAGAAACTGATGAAGAAGCGCAAGCCAAATGGCAGCACTATAACGATGGTGCTGATATGGAAGCGATTAACTGGCTGATGAATCAAGGCGGTAAAGATACCACTTCCGGTGCAGACACCAATATCCGTCAAATGGCTTCTAGCGTATCTCCAGTGAATATCAATATGGGTACGCTGGTGGGTTCTTATGAAAATGTGGCACGAATGTTGGATGAAATTGGTGAGATCAAAGGTACGGAAGGCGTACTACTAACTTTTGATGATTTTATTCAAGGGGTTGAAGACTTTGGTCAAAAAATCCAGCCGCTAATGAAATGCCGTGATCATATTGTCATTGAAGATGCAGCGCCAGTTTTGGAGAAAAGCGCATGAGTGAATCAGTCGTAACAGCCGGTTTTACGGAAAAACTCGGCACAGGAAAAACGCTTAAAGCGGAACCCGAAGCGATTTGTCTTGCACCAGAACAGACAGCCTTGATTGTGATTGATATGCAAAATGCCTATACCTCTCAGGGTGGCTATCTGGATCTGGCGGGCTTTGATGTCTCGAAAACCAAGCCCGTGGTTGAAAATATTAAAAAGGCCGTTGATGCCGCACATGCAGCCGGTATTCAGGTGATTTATTTCAAAAATGGCTGGGATGCAGAATATAAGGAAGCGGGTGGTAAGGACTCTCCAAATTTCCATAAATCCAATGCCTTAAAGACCATGCGTAAACGTCCTGAATTACAGGGGCAATTGTTAGCAAAAGGTGGCTGGGATTTTGAGCTGATTGATGAGTTAAAGCCACTGCCACAAGACCTGGTGATCGAAAAGCCACGTTATAGCGGTTTCTTTAATACTGCGCTGGACAGCATGTTGCGTGTAAGAGGAATTCGCAATCTGGTCTTTGTGGGGATTGCCACCAACGTGTGTGTGGAGTCGACACTACGTGATGGCTTCTTCTTAGAATATTTTGGTATCGCACTTGCTGATGCCTGCCATCAGGCCGGTCCAGTCGAAGCGCATGAAGCCAGTCTGTATAACATCAAGACTTTCTTTGGCTGGGTATCAGATACCAAAAATTTTGTAGAGACCTTACAAAAAGAAAGTGAGTCACTAAAAGAAACTAAATTAGCTGTAAGCGCATAAAGAATTAAAGAACAGAATTAAGGAAAAAATAGTATGCCTAAAGAAATCATTATTCCAGCAGGAACATCGAAACCATTAGCACCGTATGTACCGGCAACCAAGGCAGACAATATCGTGTATGTATCCGGTACATTAGCTTTTGATGAAAATAATAATGTGGTGCATGTCGGTGATGCCGCAGCACAGACCCGTCATATTCTGGAAACTATCAAGCGTGTGATTGAAGAAGCCGGTGGCAGCATGGATGACGTAACGTTTAACCATGTCTTTGTCAAAGACTGGGCAGATTATGCTGCGATTAATACAGTTTATGCTGAGTATTTCCCGGGAGATAAGCCGGCACGGTATTGCGTACAGACGGGTTTGGTCAAACTTGATGCGCTAGTCGAAATTGCTTCGATTGCCCATGTATAAGCCGATCCACCTGATTCAATCTCATTACTAGATGCCCCAGGTCTGAAACTGAACATCGACTTGGGGTAGGGAGAACAGCATGAATGCCAAACTATCTAAAATCATCACAGAGACAGTTGCAGAAAATAAAGCATTAAATAAGGTTTTGGCGACTAACGCATCGGGTGACATCTTTACCCAAGTTGATCAGCAGATTTTCCGTCAAGGCATGTCCAATCTCGGGGCTGCAGTCAATGTCATTACCACGCAAGGTGAGGCAGGACAGGCAGGATTTACTGCCTCAGCCGTATGTAGCGTGACGGATACACCACCAACGTTGCTGGTGTGTCTGAACCGTTCTGCTTCAGTTTATGAAACCTTTAAAAAGAATCAGGTGTTGTGTGTGAATACCCTGGCATCACATCAACAACATCTTTCCAATCTGTTTGGTGGAAAAACACCAATGGCAGAGCGTTTCAGTCAGGGGAACTGGAAAACTTTGGTGACTCAGTCACCTGTACTTGAGGATGCCTTAGTCAGTTTTGACTGCGAGGTGGTCCAATGTTTATCCGTAGGCAGTCATGACGTGCTGTTCTGTGAGGTGAAAGCGATGTGCCAGAGTCAAGGCAATGCGCTGATGTACTTCAACCGTTCTTACTGTGAGCCACACAAAATGTGCTAATTCAATTCAATCCTAATCAAGGAGGGGAAGCCGATGCAAGAAAAAGAAACGTGGTTTCCAAAATTTAAGCCTTACCAAGGCAATCTCGATACCACACCCGTGCAAACAGATGAATATCTGCCTGCTGGAAAAAGTATTATTCTCGGGTTGCAGCATGTGTTTGCCATGTTTGGCGCAACCGTGCTGGCACCCTTATTAATGGGGTTTGATCCCAATCTCACGATTTTCATTACTGGGATTGGGACCATTTTATTTTTCCTGATCACGGGCGGTCGATTGCCTAGTTATCTGGGATCAAGCTTTGCCTTTATTGGTGCGGTCGTCGCAGTGACGGGTTATTCAGGGGTTGGAGCCAATCCAAATATAGGATTAGCCCTTGGCGGTACGATTGCTTGCGGTATTGTCTATGCCTTGATTGGGCTACTGGTGATGAAAACTGGTACCAACTGGATTGAAAAACTGATGCCACCTGTAGTGACAGGCGTGATCGTGATGATCATCGGTTTGAACTTGGCGCCCGTGGCGATTAAGAGTGTTTCAGCGAACCAGTTTGATTCGTGGATGGCTTTAATCACGATTATCTGTATCAGTGTGATTGCTGTGTTTACCCGAGGAATGGTACGCCGTCTATTATTGTTATTGGGCTTATTATCTTCCTACCTGATTTATTTCCTTTTCACCAATGTGATGGGCTTCGGACCTGCGATTGATTTTACCAAAGTCAGTGAAGCAGCATGGTTTGGTTTGCCGAATTTCCAGAGTCCGGTCTTTGAAATGAATGCCATGCTGATGATTGCACCAGTGGCAATTATCTTGGTTGCAGAAAATCTAGGGCACTTTAAGGCAGTCTCTGCGATGACCGGTAAAAACCTGTCTCCATATATGGGTCGTGGTTTCTTTGCTGATGGGGTGTGTACTTCATTGTCCGCTTCTGTCGGTGGTACGGGGATGACCACTTATGCTGAAAATATCGGTGTGATGGCAGTCACCAAGGTTTATGCAACCACGGTATTTGTCTTCGCGGGTATCTTCGCGATTTTACTCGGACTTTCACCTAAATTTGGTGCAGTGATCAGTACCATTCCAGTGGCTTTATTGGGTGGTGCATCGATTGTCGTATTTGGTCTGATTACGGTGGCTGGTGCAAAAATCTGGGTAGATAACAAGGTTGATTTTACCAAGAACAGTACGCTGATTATTGGTGCCGTGTGTCTGATCATGGGTACAGGGAACTATAGCTTGCAGATTGGTGGTTTTGATCTAGGGGGTATTGGTACTGCGACTTTAGCTGCGATCTTACTCAATCTATTCCTGAATCGTGGTGAAGATAAAGAATTGCCAGCCTCTGAACCAGCTGAAACCATAACTGAGGTTGAGGCTAAGCCAGTCGCTTAAAATGAGGAGTATTTTTTGAGTCATACAATTGCATTTTTAGGACTCGGGGCAATGGGCTGGCATATGGCCTCCCATCTGCCAAAACTCGGACATCAGGTTTGGGTCTGGAACCGGACTGAACAGAAAGCTGTAGCGCATGCTGAAACTTTTGTAACGCAGGCAGTTGGTATTGAGCAGGCGGTTCAGGCAGATTTTATCTTTTCCTGTTTGCCGACCAGTCAGGATGTAGAAGCATTAATTGCAGCTCATCCACCCAAACAAGGGGCAATCTGGATTGACTGTACCAGTGGTGTACCGGAATCAGCACAGAAACTGGCGAAGCTCTTGGAGCAACAAAGCAGTTTTTATCTGGATGCACCGGTTTCTGGTCAAACCATTGGAGCGGAACGCGGTACTTTAACTGTTATGGTGGGTGGTAATGAACAAGCTTTTGAACAAGCCAAACCGATCATTGATGCCTTTTCTGGCCTGATTGAATATGTGGGAGAAAGCGGTTCTGGCTTTGCGGTGAAAGCCGTGAATAATACCCTAATGGCGACTCATTTATGGGCATTGGCTGAAGGGCTGACTGTGCTGAAAGGGCAGGGCGTTGATTTAAGCAGTGCACTAAACTGTATTAATCATTCCAGTGGTAAAAGCAGCATGTCGGAAAATATCATGGCACAGCGTGTACTGAGCCGTGAGTTTCACAAGACCTTTGCGCTGGATTTGTTGCAGAAAGATATTGGCATTGCTTTGGAGCTGGCACAACAACAGCAACTGGATTTATCAGTGATGTCTTTGGTTCAGCAGGAATTTCAGCAGATTTCCAAGCCACAGGCTAGCCAGCTGGATTTCTCCGCTGCGGTGCAAGGCTTGGAGCAACGTACTCAAATTGAATTAAGAGAATAATCTTTTCAAACAATATTAAAGACAGTGTTAAAGAAGTTATAGCTATAGATATATCAGTTTAAAATTTAAAAAGCCGGGAATTTTAATTCCCGGCTTTATTTATTCATTAAGCAGCTCAATAGCCTAAGTAATTCTTAATTCTCTTGATTCGTCTGATATTCCTGAATCACTTCGAGCGCTGCACGGAATGCTTCTTGTGTTGCAGGAGCGCCGCAGTAAGGCAGGCTATGCAGTAGCACTTCCTGAATTTCTTCCACTGTCGCACCGTTATTCAAAGCGCCACGAACATGGCCTTTCAATTCAGTTGGGCTTTTTTGCGCGGTAAGAAAAGCAATGGTAATTAGAGAACGGTATTTACGTGGTAAAACCCCTTCACGTTGCCAGGTTGAACCCCAGGCATGTTCATTAATCCAGTCCTGCAAAGGTTGGGTAAAAGGCACCGTATTGTCCTGAGCACGCTTTACAAAGCTTTCACCCATCACTTCAGTACGGACTTTCAATCCATTTTCATAATCTTTTTGTGACATCATTGACCCTCAATTTTATTATGGGTCTAGCTTAACGTTTAATATCTTAAATACCATCGTGCAATAGTCGTAAAAAAGTGGCTGAATAGCCACTTGTGATATTCCAAAGTGAAATCAGGAAATAACCTCACTTTGGAAAGCAAGATCCGATTTAGATAAAAGTTCTATCTAAGGACTGGTTGAATGTGAAGGTGCACTTTGAACTGATGTATCAGTACCTGTTGCATCTGCTTTCGAAATATGAGGATTTTCAAGTTCCAATACTTCCTGTAAATGCAGATCGAAGACATCAGTCAACATGCTGTCGTAGCGACGCGCATTATAGTCCAGCAACTTATTGGCTTCTTCTTCATTAATAAAGCCTTGTTCATGCGCATCAGCCACATGATCAGCAAAACTGAGTCCTTTAAATTGACCTTTGTTTTCGGCTTTTTTAAAGCGATCCCAAAGCTGCTCAATCTCCAATAACATGGTGAAGGTCGATTCCATACGACCATTCACATCATCTTCCGCTGTGCTATAGAAAATATGCTTTTTCAGTACTTTCCGGAAAGCGTTATCTTCCATCATGACATTTGCGACTTCCTGTTTAAGTCGGTCAGATGGCTTCGCGACAGGTCGGCCAAATGGGAAACAGATAAGTTTGACCATGCCAGCAGCAACACCCACCGGGAAATTTGCAAACAGGTCATAAAACGCTTCCTGAGCGGTATATAAAGATTTCTCAATTGCCAATTGTGCATGCAGACGTTCAGCTTCAGTTTTTTTGCTATGTTCAAAGAATTTCAGGATTGCCGTCGCAATAAACAGATGGGCATGAATATCAGCCAGACGGCCAGAAAGCATTTCCTTGCGTTTAATATCACCGGCAAGTAAACCCAGACACATATCTGCAGTCAGGGCAAAGTTGGCACTGAGCCGGTTAATAATCTTGTAATAAGGACGGGTAAAATCAACTGCACTTTGTGGCGCAGCACTTGAACCACCGCTAAAAGCATAGGCAAAAGAGCGGGCAGTCCGGTTAAAGGTATAACCCAGATGTTTAAATAACATAATATCGAATGGATTCAGAGCGGCTTTTGGGTCTTCAGCTTGCAGAAGCTGTAATTCTTCATATAGATAAGGATGGCAACGCATTGAGCCTTGACCAAAGATCATCAATGAACGGCTCAGAATATTGGCGCCTTCGACTGTAATCGATACTGGAATGGCCTGATAGTTGAGAGCCAGGAAGTTACGAGGCCCCATTTGAATAGCACGACCGCCCACGACATCCATACCATGATTGACGATTTTACGCATGGTCTCTGTGGCATAGTATTTGGCAATCGCGGTCATAACTGCCGGCTTACCACCTTGATTCAAGCCACAAGTCACTAAATAACGGAATGCTTCCAGCATATAGGCATCACTGGCAATTTCACTATTGGCTTCCTGTACGCCTTCAAATTTACCCACTGAAATCTTGAATTGCTGACGGATTCGCGAGAACGCACTGACATTCAGATAAGTCATTTCAGCACTGGAGGTAGACAAAGCCGGTAGGGAGATACCACGACCAACCGCTAGACATTCCATCAGCATACGCCAGCCTTTACCGGCATTTTTCACGCCACCAATGATCCAGTCTAAAGGAATAAATACATCCTTACCTTCAACAGTACCATTCATAAAAGGGGAGCCAGGATTATGACGTGGACCGACTTTTACCCCTTCATGATTGGCCGGTAGCAAGGCACAAGTAATCCCATAATCTGTTTTATCACCGAGTAAATGATCAGGGTCATACATTTTAAAAGCTAAACCGACGACAGTGGCAATTGGTGCTAGAGTAATCCAGCGTTTGGAGAAATTCATCCTCAGACCAAGCACTTCCTGACCTTCAAACTGGCCATAGCAGACTACACCGGTATCTGGAATGGCTCCGGCATCTGAGCCTGCCTCTGGACTGGTCAAACCGAAACAGGGAATTTCTTCGCCGCGTGCCAGCCCTGGCAGATAACGGTTTTTCTGCTCTTCGGTACCGTAATGGAGCAACAGCTCACCCGGACCGAGAGAGTTAGGTACCATACAGCTGACTGCAGCAGTGAGAGAACGCGAAGAAATCTTGCTCATGACCCGGCTTTGAGCAAAGGAACTAAAGGCACGACCGCCATATTCTTTGGGAATAATCAAACCGAGGAAACCATTATCTTTAATATACTGCCAGATATGTTCAGGCAGCATTTTTTTCTCATGGATTTCCCATTCATCTAACATGCTACATAGCGTTTCAACTTCGTTATCCAGAAATGCCTGCTCCTCGACCGATAATTTTGGATAAGGATAATTATTAAAGGTTTCCCAGTTGGGCGCTCCCATAAAAAGTTCTTTTTCCCACCAGCTGGTACCGGAATCCAGCGCTTCACGTTCTGTCGGGCTAATGCTTGGCATGGCATCTGCTAAAGCCTTATAAGCTGGCCTGGAAATAAAAGACATACGCAGAGGATCAATTAGCACGACCAGACTAATCAGAATTAGGGGAATACCGAGTAATAGCGACCAAGGGCTGATGAATGCACAGACCACTGACATGATCATCAGGGTAATCGCACCAGTGGTACGGGAAAATTGAAAGAAGAAAATCGCCCATAAACTGGCAAGTAGAAGAAGCACGGCAAAAATAAATAGCATTGTTATATTTCTCCAGGGTTATACAACTGTGCCGCTGCCAGTATTAATAATGTGTTTTCTTAAAACTTGACGATATTTTTGCATCATTTAAGAATTAGGCAAGTTCACAGCTGTTCTTGTGAGAACTATCGTTATTAAATATTTCAACGACATATTAAAGTGTTTTAACTATTTTTGAGATTGTTTGAAAAGTAAGCAGTATTCAAGTGAGAACACGCAAAGAAATGTGAAGATAAGTAATAACTTAATGAATGAAGACGAGAAAAAAATTATTAAAGATTAACTTAAATTTAAACTCATAAGCTATAAAAAAGCCCTCTATTTAAGAGGGCTTGGGCTGAAGCGATTTTTAAGCTTCAATCGTCTGAACAGTGATTTTTTTTGCCGGATCAACTTTACGACGTACTGCTGGAACCGGTTCGCCGTAGTATTGACGATCGGCAAAGTAGCTTGAACGTACCATTGGAGCCGACCAGATATTCTTAAAGCCAAGCTTACGGCCATGTTCTGCGTAGCGCTCGAATTCTTCTGGGGTTACAAAGCGGTCAATTGGCGCATGCTCTTTAGAAGGCTGCAAGTACTGACCAATCGTTACATAATCGACCTCATGTGCTTTCAGGTCATCCAGCAGTGCAATGACTTCTTCTTCAGTTTCACCAATGCCGACCATCAAACCACATTTGGTTGGAATATCCGGGCAGTATTCTTTAAACATTTTCAGCAGGTTTAAAGAGTGCTGATAATCAGAACCCGGACGCATCGCTTTATACAGACGTGGCACAGTTTCGATATTGTGGTTAAACACGTCTGGTGGACATTCAGTCATGATACGTAGCGCAATATCCATACGACCGCGGAAGTCAGGAACCAGGATTTCTAATAAAGTCTTTGGACTCAGTTCACGTGCTTCTTTAATACAATCAACAAAATGCTGTGCACCGCCATCCAGTAAATCATCACGGTCTACCGAAGTGATCACCGCATATTTCAAACCTAAGTTAGCAATCGTTTCTGCCATATGGCGCGGTTCATCTGGATCTAGTGCATTTGGACGGCCATGTGCCACATCACAGAACGGACAGCGACGGGTACAGATGTCCCCCATAATCATAAAGGTTGCTGTACCACCGCCAAAACATTCAGGCAGGTTAGGACAGGCGGCTTCTTCACATACGGTATGTAATTTTTGCTGACGAAGTGTAGTTTTAATACGTTGTACTTCTTCAGGTGCGGCCATTTTGACGCGAATCCAGTCCGGCTTCCGTGGTGTTTCAACCGTAGGTACAACTTTTACAGGAATACGGGCGACCTTTTCCGCGCCGCGAAGTTTGACACCCTGTTCAGGTTTACGGTTTTCAGACATATTCAACTTTTCCACTGTTTTTGAAGGGAGGAGATAATCAAAGATAGCGCTTTTATTATAACGGACTTAGCTACAAATGGGGCAAAAAGGACTATTCATTTAAAAAATGTTCTCATCACACAATATATGTCAGTTAAATACACCAAAATGACATGATTTACGTCATAATATGGCAAACAGATATTGCAGATGAATTTAATTTATAAAGGAGCGTTGAATGCCACGTAAGAAAGAGGTCGTTAGTGGGACTTTCGTTAAGTACGATGCGGTAGTTCTAGGTTCAGGCCCTGCGGGCGAAGGCGCGGCAATGAAACTTGCCAAATCGGGTAAGCGCGTTGCAATCGTTGATATGCGTGAACAACTTGGTGGTAACTGTACTCATGTTGGTACGATTCCAAGTAAAGCATTGCGTCAAACGGTATCAAGCATCATCCGTTATCAACGTGATCCAATGTTCCAGAAAGTTGGTGAATGGAAACAGTTCACCATGAAGCAAGTGCTTCGTAATGCGCATAAAGTGATTCAACAGCAGGTTGAAACACATTCACGTTTTTACGACCGTAATAAAATTGATATCTTCCATGGTCGTGCCTATGTTCAGGATGAAAATACCATTTTTGTATTTACTCCAGATGGCATCAAGGAAACGATTCAGTTTAAACAATTAGTGATTGCGACCGGTTCTCGTCCTTATCGTCCGGAAATTCTAGACTTTAATCACCCACGTGTATTTGATTCAGACAAAATTCTGGATCTGGATTATTCAATCCAAAAAATCATTATTTACGGTGCAGGTGTGATTGGCTGTGAATACGCATCGATCTTTATTGGTCTGGGCCATAAAGTTGACCTGATCAATACGCAGCCGAAACTGCTGAGCTACCTGGATGATGAAATCTCTGATGCATTGTCTTATCACTTGCGTGAGCAAGGCGTGTTGATCCGTCACAATGAGCAAATTGATTACCTTGAAACATCTGATGATTATGTAGTTCTACATACACAAAGTGGCAAGAAAATTAAGGCAGATGCCATCCTTTGGTGTAATGGTCGTTCAGGGAATACTGATGGTTTAGGTCTGGAAAATGTTGGCCTGAAACCGAACAGCCGTGGTCAATTGACTGTGAATGATCAATATCAAACCGAAGTCGAAAATATCTACGCTGCGGGTGATGTGATTGGCTGGCCATCTCTTGCTTCTGCTGCCTATGACCAAGGTCGTTGTGCGGGTGCCAACATGAGTGGAGAAAAAGATGTTGCACCAGTGACGGATATCCCGACTGGTATTTATACCATTCCGGAAATTTCTTCAATTGGTAAAACTGAACAGCAGTTGACTGAAGAAAAAATTCCGTATGAAGTTGGCCAAGCTTCATTCCGTCATCTGGCACGTGCCCAGATTACCGGTGATACGGTAGGTGAATTGAAAATTCTATTCCATCGTGAAACGCTGGAAGTTTTAGGCGTTCATTGTTTTGGTAACAATGCTTCTGAAATTATTCACATTGGTCAAGCGGTGATGAACAGTCCGAACAATACCATCAAATATTTTGTGGAAACTACGTTTAACTACCCAACCATGGCGGAAGCATATCGTGTAGCGACACTGAATGGTATGAACCGTTTATTCTAATCTGATTAATTCAAGTTAGATCAAAAACCCGTAAGTATTTGCTTGCGGGTTTTTTTATTGGAATGGTTTGAGCATACAACTATTAACCTATGCCATTTGAAATGAAGAACAGGATTATCAAATTAATTTTTTAAGCCGCCATTTTTCGGCATTCTTCAGCACAACGACGGCACGCCTTGGCACACTGCAGGCAATGATCGTCTTGATGTTGACCACATTCTTCTGCACAGTAGTCACACGCTTTGGCGCAGAGTTCACACATCTCATGCATGAAAGGAGACTGTTTCTGTTCCATACGGGCGCAAAGCTGGCAAATATCTGCACAATCCAGACAGCGTTGAATACATTCCCGCATCATCTCCAGATCTTCTTCTTTAAGACAGGCGCTAGCACAGTTGGCACATGCGAGTGAACAGCTCATACAGGCCCGAACACAATCTGAAAATTGAAGCTCATTCATGGTCTTTTCCTCTATTCATATGCTGAATCCTGATTTTCTAATACGCTAAGCAGAAAAAGGAAAATACACCAGACATATTAAGTGAGAAAAAGTAAACAGCTGCTTGGTTTTGTTAAAGATCGATTAGATCAAACCTAATATTCAGAGTTAACTTTTGCTTGAAAATAAAAGATTTTTGATGCGGTTACAGTCTTAATGGTAGACAATCTATATGCAGAGTCATTCTTATCAAAGGTTTAGGTTACCTTTCTCGTTATTCTCATTTTTTATTAAAATGGACGGAAACCCGCCAGGCTATAGCATTCCAAGAAAGGGCAATGACCAGTTGGAAAGAGTGCCGGGAAGATGGAATGACCTGATTGTCTCGGAATACAATTCTAACTAATAATTTGCTCGTAATCACTGGGATAAATTTGTTATTACGAGGCCTCAACTTTATTTATGATAATCAAAACATATGAACAAACTTAAACCCAGACAGCGCAAAATTATTATGAATTCTAAAATTTTGAAATAATAAAGAAATATAGGAATTGTTGGGTTTTACTACTTTTAGTTTTTGTGCTGAAACATAGTGAAATTTACTGATGCTATTTCAGCAGTTTAATGCGCGCAGAAAGCCTGATTAAAGTATTCAAACAGTTCAGGGGTTTGCAACCATAGTGCAATCGACAATGTGAGTAAAAGCAGGATTGCCACAGCAATCGAGATTTTGAGTTTCAGCAGAGAATCAGTCATGGACAATTTGCTCCTCATTAACCCAGAAATGTACCAGTACGCCAAATATGCTTAATACAATTGATAGCATCCATACGGCATTGTAATTGCCTGCTATATCATGGTTAACACCACCAAGCCATCCACCAAAGAATGAGCCAACCTGATGGGTGAAAAATACAATACCACTCAGCATGGTCAGATACTTAACCCCGAACATATTGGCGACAATACCGTTGGTCAGTGGTACGGTAGACAACCATAATAAACCCATGATGACACCAAAGGCATAAACTGTCCATGTGCTGAGTGGCAGCAGTAAAAATGCAATAATAGCAATGCCGCGTAGACCATACAGGCCCATCAATAAGTGCGGTTTAGAGTATTTCCCACCGAGCCAGCCGGCGGTATAGGTGCCGACCACATTAAACAAACCGACCAGTGCCAGGAAAATTGTTCCAGTAGTGGCATTAAACCCGTGATCAATCAGATAGCCAGGCAGATGAATTCCGATAAAGACTACCTGGAACCCGCAGACAAAGAAGCCCAGTGCCAGAAACCAGAAAGGTTTATGGTTTTTAACCACCACTAGAATCTGTTTAAAACTGAGTGATGCTTTATTGGGTGTAGGAATGGCATTAGCAGCAACATACATCGGTGCTTTCAGCATCCAGGCGAGGGGTACAATCAGTGCGATTAAAATGGCACTGACCATCAGTGCGGCTGACCATCCGACATTCTGTAACAGCAGCAGGGTCGAGGGCAGCATGATAAACTGACCAAAAGATCCGGCTGCACTGGCAATGCCCATGGCCAGACTGCGCTTTTCTGGCGGTGCTGCACGTCCGACTGCAGACAATAACACCGGAAAAGAAGTTGCAGATAGCGCTAGACCCAGAATCAGACCCACACTCAGATTTAACAGTAAGCCGGTTGAGCTGACTGCCATCAAGAGTAGACCGATTGCATATAAGGCTCCGCCTACAGCCACCACAATTTTGCTACCATATTTATCGGCAAATGCCCCGGTAATCGGTTGTACTGCACCCCAGATCAGGTTTTGCATGGCAATAGCCAAGCTAAAAACATTATGACCCCAGCCAAACTCTTCGCTCATCGGCACCAGATATAGGCCAAATGCATGACGGACACCTAAAGACAATGCCAGAATTACTGCTGAACCAATGAGCATATAAATAAGTGGCTTGGAAAACTGGCTGCTGGTCATAAAGAGTCTGTACCGTGAGTATCGCAACCTATGTTAGTCGATTCGACTTGTTGTCGCGATAGAATAATAATTACTTAAAAGATAAATTTTTTTTATAGATTCAATGTTTATAGAGATGGATAGGTCCAGATTAGAATCTAGATATTGCGTAAAGTCTTAGCTGATTTGGTAAATTCCGAACTTAAAAAAGCAGAGCTTAGCTCTGCTTTTAAAATTGAACTGTCTTAGAATCGTATACCAATACCTGCATACGCTAGGATCGGATTAATTTCTACATCGGCTTTAGAATTGATTAACGTTTGCCCGGTATTTTCATTAATTACAGTAATTTTGGATTCGTTTTGCAAATGGGCATAAGACACTGAGCCAACTGCAAACCATTTCTCATTGAAATCATAAGTAAAGCCGGCAGTCACCACAGGAGCAAAAGCATCGGTAGCTTCGAGATCCACTTTCATTCTGCCATTACTGTCCTTCATTTCAAGAGAAGCACCAGCATTTTGATTAATAATATTCTGGATCATATGACCTGCAGCAACCAGATCAGCTTCAATGCCTTTATCCATTTCAAGTTCATTGAAATAGGCATACATTAAGCCTACTCCTACATATGGACGGAATTTATTTACTCCTGTTTTACCAAAATGGTACTGGAATTCAAAAGCAGGCGTCCATGCACGAGCTTCGGCGGCTTTGTTAGACTGCGCCAGGTTTGTAATTCTAATGTCATTGGCAAGATTTAAATTGCCTGCAATCCCACCCAAAGGCGTTGCTACAGCGGCGAATGGAGCATAAATTGTACCTTTACCTTTGATATCTACTTTGGGGGGAATACCAGCCTTCATTTCAAATGAAACGTTATCAGTGAAGAAATAATTGGTCATGATGCCAAGCGTAGTGACATCATCTGCTTCAAGACCTGTTCCCGGGTTATCCCATTCTGAAAGACCATATACATAAGAATCTCCAGAAAGGCCACTAGATACCTGACCCCCAAATGCACCAATGAGTCTAACTAATCCTTCAACAACACGATTTGGTCTACGGTCGGGATCAAGGTTATCTATGACGGTTTGTGCTTGAATATCTCCAACTTTGGATTGATAACCTTCATTAATTGCAGTATTTACACGAACGGGCTGTGCTTTACCTTGTGGCATGACATGTAAAGCCCCTACTGAGACTGAAAAACGCTTAAAGCCATCACCTTCTTGCAAGCTGAAATAAGGAGAGTCTGCATGAGCCAGAATAGGCATTAATGCCATTGATCCAATGAATGTCCCTAAAATCTTTTTCATTTGAACTCCTTGTTCAATTTATTCATCTTTGTTTTTGTTATTGTTAATAAACTAAACTTAGTTCAATTAATCTGTATAAAAAACGAGAGTGCTAAGTGGGTGAAAAGTTAATAAATAATGATTTTTATTTCAATGTGTTAATTTATTTTAGTAATTATGTAATTTATTAAATTAAAGATAAAGAGCAGAGTTTAACTCTGCTCTTTGGGTATCTAATGAAATCTATATAATTAGAATCGCATACCAATACCTGCATAGGCCAAGATCGGGTTTACCTCAATATCTGCCTTGGATTCAATTAGTTTGCCGAAGTTATTATCTGTAACTGTGATCGTAGTTTCATTGTTTAAGTGAGCATAAGAGATTGAACCTACCGCAAACCATTTATCATTGAAGTCATAAGTAAAACCTGCAGTGACGACTGGAGCAAAAGCATCTGTTGCTTCAACTTTAACTTTTGGATTAGCGTTTTCATTTGGTGATCCATCTAATGATGCTCCAGCTTTATTATCCAAAATATTAGCAATCATATGACCCGCAGCAATCAGGTCTCTTTCTGTCTGTGGATTAATTTCAAGTTCATTAAAATAAGCATACATGAGGCCTACGCCAATATAAGGACGGAACTTGTTTACGCCAGTTTTACCAAAGTGATACTGGAATTCAAAAGCTGGTGTCCATGCTCGGGCAGAAGCTGCAGGACCATGTGCCTCTAAATCTGTAATAAAAATATCATTGTCTAACTCAATAGAACCGACGATTGGCGACGCAATTGCACTAAATGGAGCGTATATTTTCCCCTTTCCTTGTAAGTCTACTTTAGGTGGAATCCCAGCTTTCATTTCAAAAGAAATATTATCAGTAAAGAAATAATTGGTCATGATGCCTAATGTGGTGACATCATCTGCCTCTAACCCAGTTCCCGGATTATTCCAGTTTTCTAAACCATAAATATTTGCTGTACCACTCATGAACGCGGGCAATGTACTATTTGGATTCACACCATTAATTAAATCAATTAGCCAATTAGCCAAACCTGATGAGTTTTCTGCACGGTTATCAATAACTGCTTGGGACGAGATTTCTCCAACATCAGATTGAATACCTTCATAAGCAGCTGTACTTACTTTAAACGGCTGTGCTTTGCCTTGCGGCATGACATGTAAAGCCCCCACTGAGACTGAAAAACGCTTAAAGCCCTCGGCTTCCATACTGAAATATTTTGAATAGTCGGCCGCCTGAGTGGTGGAAGTAATTCCAATAAGTCCGGTAGCCATACATATAAAAGTTGATTTTTTCATCTTAAAGTTCACTCCATGAAGTTTAAATGACGGATTGTTATAAGTTCAATTTAGATAATTATAGAGTATTTACTCTACTCTAAAATTGCTTAAATTAAGATAAATGAAATACTTGAGACGTTGTTTTTTTAATCAAAAAATGGTAGCAACATTAAATGAAACATCGTTTGATAACACAATAAAAAGACTTGTTTTTACATCTCGCTCTTTTTTTTTGTACAATAGACTGAGTTATTATTGAGTCAAGCTGATGAGCTCCCCAAATACTCCCAAGAAAAAGCCTTTAGTTAATTTGCCGTTTCCATTGAAGCAAGCTGATCAAGGTGCAACAGATGAGATCTTAGAGGATCTTCGTCCCAAGCCACAACGTTATGCTGATCGAACCTGGATGCCACCACGTGGCACCCGTCGTTCAATGGGAAAACGATAAGTTTTCTAATAAAAAAGCCATGGTTTAACCATGGCTTTTTTATTTATTGCTATTTAAATCATTCCACTTACTGAGAAGCTGGCATTCTGCGGTCATTATTCTGATAATGGCTTCTTTTCTGATGATACATATCTTGATCGGCACGTTTTAGCATGTCTTCAAGACGCTCATCTGCATAGCTGGTTGCATGTCCGATCGATAGGCTGATTGGCTGATGTGAGTAAAACTGGTTATCAACCTCTAAAAGTTCATGCAAACTGTTCAGGCAATTTTGCAAAGCAGTTTGATCCGCACCAGGTAAAAGGACTACAAATTCATCTCCACCAATTCGAGAGGCAGAATAGGGCGTATGTTGAATAAGTTGATTCAGGATATTACCCACGCGACGTAACTGGTTGTCTCCAGCATCGTGTCCAAGGCAGTCATTTAATTCTTTGAGTCCATTGAGATCCATAAAAATACAGGATACTGGACGTAGTAAATTACGCTCCAGACGGTTTAGTTCCTGCATGTAAAATGAACGGTTACATAGTTGGGTCAAGACATCATGTCTGCCTAAATATTCCAGATAATGTTCAGCTTTTTTACGTGCGGTAATATCTGTCAGGGCAATTTGAACAATACTCCAGTCATGGAGATAATCAGGAAATACGGTAAATTGAAGCAGGACATGACGGATACTCCCATCCAGTGCATAGTTTACGGCTTCACGCTGATGATGCAGATTACCATTCCAAAGCTCAATAAGTTGTTCTTTAAAGGTCTGTACCATTTCTTTAGCAAAGACTTTATGTACATTCTTTAATAGAGCATCTTTGGTTGAGGCGCCGAACAGATCGAGAGTGGCCTGATTGACATCAATGATTCTAATCTCTCTAATGCATTCATAAATAAAATCATGATGTACATCCAGAAAAGTCTGAAAATCTTCAATTCCTAAATCACGTAAATGATCTAGTTTAATTTTAATATGGCTAAAATCCTCGATCCATAATGAAGCCGGTGAATAAATAAAACGAGCTTCAGCCAGATGGCGATTTTGTTCTTCTAAACGACGAGCTTGTGTATAAGCAGTGATGTCTTCAGTAGTAATCAAGAGTAGGGAGAGATCATGCTCATGTTGTGGCAGGATAATTCCTTTCAGCTGAATATCCAGACGCTGACCAGTCAAGGTATAGTTTACTGCTAAATGGGAAAATTGGGTGTCTCCATTCCATAGAGCGACGAGTTCCTGGATGTGGGATTTGCTCATATCCTCTTTGAACACAAGATCCAAATTTTGACTTAGATGGTTAAAGTCATCTGCCTGATAAAGCTCTAGTGTTTTAGGATTGACCTTAAGCAGTTTAATTTTTTTCGCACATTTTAAAATACGTGATTCGTCTTCTTGCAAAAAAGTGAGTAAATCCTGCACCCCTTGAGCACGCCAGAGATCAAATTGTTTTTTTACTTCACTAAAATCTTCAAGCCACATGGCAATAGGAGATAATTCAAAAATTGGAGAATCCAGCATGTTCATTCAAGCAGCTCAATTTTATTATTTAATTTAATGAGGCAAGTATAAGACCAAAAAAATGATTTTAGAATAATGTGATAATTAAATATTTATCTTGAAATTGAATGCTATTTTTATTAGATCACCTTTTATATTTCACAATAAAAAAGCCAATTCAGGCATTGGCTTTGATTGATACTAAGTCTGAAATTAGAGAAGGCTTCTACGTGCTTTATTTTCAGGCTTTGGTGGCGCAATTTCACGCTTACCATGCCAGACATCTGAAAAATCCTGTTCATTAATATTATACAGTTCAAGCAGTGCCAGAATCACACCACCAAAGACCATAGGACCTTCAGAATTGTTCTGGAAATCGAAAACCTTGCCATTCAAATTATGCAAAATGTCCTGAATCTCAAAAACACGATCACGGCCATTACTATCTGTTGGATACATCTGGGTATTCAGTAAAATTTTAGCCAGGCTTTTTTCACTATCGGTCACTGCAAGCACTTCGATCAGTTCATCGGTGGGGTCAGCAAAAATGATAGAGTCACGGAAAATGGTTTTAAGGAATTTTTCATTCAATTTCGGAAGCGGTTTTTCTACAAACGGGCGAAAAGATTGCGGGAAAATCACATTATGTGAAATCCCCTTAAACATAGGCGCAATTTCTTCTACTTTATAACCTGCAATGCCGCAGCCGACCGAGGTCAGGAAATACTTATTTTTCGGATGATTCTTGGTATAAATTTTAAAGTCATCGATATAATGCTGAATCTGTGACAACGGCATTTGTTGCAAATGCTCATTCATTGTAGGAATAGCATAGCTTTGACCAGACCAGCCACGACCAACCCCTTCTACAGCACCAAAGTGCTCAAGCGCTGTTCTTGCGGCACCGCCTGCATGCAGCCCTGCCATATTGCTGCCAAATACAAATACAGTATTTTCTGGCAAGGATTTGACGATACTTTCATCATGGTATTGGTAAGTCATGGCTTTTGATTCGATATCCTTATTGGTTTCATGTTGCCTTTGAAATCGCTAGGGGTCAAGGCAAATTGTGTCTATAAGAAAGCAAAAGTCTCAAGAGAAATTAGAACTTTATGTAACTGAATTTTGGCTATCTTCATAGAGATGTTTAAAGTGCCACTTGTTTGAGTTCTTAAAGATTATTATCTAATTTTTAAATAAATATTCTTGAAATTTAATAAAATATTCAAGGCGGATAAGATGAGATGGAACTGTTTTGTAATCATTCTATTAAGTTACTTATAGACTTCAATTTTTACCAAATAGACACCTGTTTAGGCATTGAGTAATTCAGATTTAACCCCATAATTAGAGCAACAAAATATTGCCAGTGAATTGCCGCAAATTATGTCTGATAAAACCCCTTTCGATTTAGTGACCAGCTATCAACCTGCTGGCGATCAGCCACAAGCCATTGAAAAACTGGTTCAGGGAATTGAACGGGGCTATAAGAATCAGCTATTGCTAGGCGTGACAGGGTCCGGTAAGACCTACACTATGGCCAATGTAATTGCGCGGACGCAACGCCCGACCATTGTCATGGCACATAACAAAACCTTGGCAGCACAGCTCTATGGCGAATTTAAGGCATTCTTCCCGAATAATGCGGTGGAATATTTCGTTAGTTACTATGATTATTATCAGCCTGAAGCCTATGTGCCATCTTCCGATACTTTTATCGAGAAAGATTCAGCAATTAATGATCATATTGACCAGATGCGGTTATCCGCAACACGTGCTTTATTAGAACGCCGTGATGCCATTATTGTTGCTTCAGTTTCTGCAATCTACGGTTTGGGTGATCCGAATGCCTACATGAGCATGTTGCTGCATGTGGTGGAAGGGGATCGTATTGGTCGGGATGACATTATTCGCCGTCTGGTCGAGATGCAATATACTCGTAATGAACTGGAGTTTCTGCGTGGTACCTATCGTATTCGCGGTGAAATTATTGATATTTTCCCTGCGGAATCGGACCAGAATGCAATCCGTATCGAGCTGTTTGATGATGAGGTAGATTCGATCCGCTGGTTTGATCCATTGACTGGCAAAATGATCCGCAAAGTACCGCGTGTGACAATTTATCCAAAAAGCCATTATGTCACACCAAAGGATAATCTGACCCGTGCCATTGAGACCATCCGGGAAGAGCTGAAAGAGCGCCTGGTGTTTTTCCGTGAAAATGACAAGTTATTGGAAGCGCAACGTATTGAACAGCGTACCCGTTATGATCTGGAAATGATGCAGCAACTGGGCTATACCAATGGCATCGAAAACTATTCACGTCATTTATCTGGCCGTCCCTCAGGTGAAGCACCGCCAACACTGTTTGATTATGTACCTGATGATGCCTTGCTGATTATTGATGAATCACATGTAACAGTTCCACAGATTGGTGCGATGTATAAGGGTGACCGTTCACGTAAGGAAAATCTGGTGAATTATGGTTTCCGTTTGCCGAGCGCACTGGATAACCGTCCAATGAAATTTGAGGAATGGGAACGTATTATTCCAACCACGGTTTATGTCAGTGCAACGCCAGCACGATATGAACTGGAAAAGTCAGAACAGATTGTAGAGCAGGTGGTGCGTCCCACAGGATTGGTCGATCCTGAAATTGAAATCCGTCCAGTGCTGACCCAAGTCGATGATGTATTGTCCGAAATTAATATCCGCAAAGATCTGAATGAACGTGTACTGGTGACGACATTAACCAAACGTATGGCAGAAGACCTGACTTCATATTTGAAAGAATATGGCGTAAAGGTAGCCTACTTGCATTCAGATATCGATACTGTAGAGCGGGTAAAAATTATTCATGAATTGCGTACCGGTATTTACGATGTGCTAGTCGGGATTAACTTGCTGCGTGAAGGTCTGGATATGCCAGAAGTGTCCTTGGTTGCGATTCTGGATGCAGATAAAGAAGGTTTCCTACGTTCCGAACGTTCGCTGATTCAGACCATTGGTCGTGCTGCGCGTAACTTGAAAGGTAAAGCAATTCTTTATGCGGACCGGATCACGGACTCCATGCAAAAAGCAATTGATGAAACGGATCGTCGTCGTACCAAACAGATTCAGTTTAATGAAGAGCATGGCATTGTCCCACGCAGTGCCGTACGTCAGGTGATCAAGGAAATCGATAATGGTGAGGTGCTCGATGATGATCAGATTGATGAACGTATTTCAAATCAGGCTAAAGCTTTAAGTGCTGATGAGCGGCATCTGCTGGCAGATCCGAAACTGTTTGCAAAGCATATGACTAAGCTTGAAAAAGAGATGCTGAAAGCTTCTAAAGAACTGCAGTTTGAACAGGCAGCGCGTTTGCGTGATGAAATTCTGCGCTTGAAGGCTCAGATGCTGAGTTAAGCATCTGATCTGCCTATGATTAGTTGTGCAAAACTAATCATAAATCTTACATATCGATACACAATCATTCACACGATGACGTTATTGTTGTTACAGATAAAATTTTACAAAAACATGTGGTTCACTCATCTGTGTGAATGAAAGGATACTTTATGACAACTAAGAATTTTTCTCAGGCAAGTCTAAAAATTGCCAAAATTGCGGTTGGTAGTGCTGTTCTTCTGGGTTTGGGCGCTACGACCATGGCATATGCGCAAAAAGAGTCATTACCGACCGTGGAAAAAGTTGAACTGGACCGTTATTTGGGTACATGGTACGAAGTGGCGCGTAAGCCTTTATATTTTCAGAATAAGTGTGACCGTGATGTCACAGCAACGTATACTTTGAATGAAAATGGCAATATCGTGGTTGATAACCGCTGTATTAAAAAAGATGGTGAACAAACCCAGTCAGTGGGTGAGGCATTTGTGCAAAATCCACCCCAAAATACCAAATTAAAAGTCAGTTTCTTGCCAGACTTTATCCGCTGGATTCCTGTCGGGCGTGGTGATTATTGGGTTTTGAAACTGGATGAAAACTATCAAACCGTTCTGGTTGGTGAGCCTAAACGTAAATATATGTGGATACTCTCACGTGATCCGCAGTTGGATAAAAATGTAGTGAATGAATATTTACAATATGCTCAGTCAGTCGGTTATGACCTGAGTGATGTGATTCATACCAAACAAACTGCACGCTAAACTCAGTTTATCCTCAAACCATGCTTCGGCATGGTTTTTTTATATTTATACAATCAGAAGCTACACCTTGAAAATTTATCATTCGATCAAAGAATAGAGACAAGTATTCTTGAAGACATCCCGATATAATGCGCGCAAAGAGATTTTGGGGTAGTGAATGTATAAAGGGATCGCGCTGTCAGTGCTGGCGTCACTGGTTTTTGGTGTGCTTTATATTTTCACGCCTTTTTTGCAGCCACTAGACAGTGAGCAAACCTTTGCATGGCGTATGTTGGCGACCCTCCCGTTTCTGACGGCGTTTATGTGGTGGTCAGGTGATCTCAATCATATCAGCAGTATTTTTAAGCGAATTCTACAGCAGCCGACGTTTCTGATCTGGTTAATTATCAGCTCTTTACTTTGTACAACCCAACTCTGGTTATTTTTATGGGGGCCGATTAATGGTCGCGGCCTGCAAGTGTCGCTGGGTTATTTCCTGTTGCCTTTGGTGATGGTCCTGGTTGGCTGTGTGCTCTATAAAGAAAAACTGTCTGCCTGGCAGATGGCGGCGGTGGTTTGTGCGGTAATAGGCGTGGGACATGAAATCTGGCGGATTGGTTTTATTGCCTGGGAAACGGTCTATGTAGCTTTGGCTTATCCACTGTATTTTTTCCTGCGCCGTCGCTTTGGTACGGATCACTTGGGTGGATTCTGGTGGGACTTATGTCTGATTCTGCCAGTGGCTTTTTATCTGGGCTTTGTACATAGCGATTCTCTCAAGCTGATGGTCAGTTTCCCTCATCTCATCTTGGCAGTGTTGGGTTTGGGTTTCTTAAGTGCTTTAGGCTTAGGTAGTTATATTCTGGCAAGCCGTTATCTGCCTTTCGTAATTTTTGGTCTGCTGAGCTATCTGGAGCCAGTGTTACTGGCTTTTGCCTCGATGGCACTTGGGGAACGGGTAGAATCTGGAGAATGGCTGACCTATATCCCGATTTGGCTAGCGGTGATGGTGCTGATTGTGGAAGGAATATTGCATTTAAAACAACAGCAGTTGAAAAAAGATGAACTTGAAAAAAAAGCTGAAAAAATGGAAAAACTCAAAAAAAATAATGAATAATGCTATTTGCATAAGTGTGATATTCGTCAGATAATTTTGACGTAAATGTTATCTAATTCATGTACCATTTTGTTTAAAAGAATGTTCGTTATATTTAAAGGGGATAGACATGTCACAGATTGCGATTCCATATCAGTTACGTGCACGTTTATCCCAACGGAGCCGAGCCTCGATTTAGAATGGGAGCGGGAGCTTAAAGCTGTTCTGGCAGATATCTCGCCTGAGCTCAAGGAAAGTATCGATTTTCAGATTTTAAAGCCAAAAAGAATTCTCTGGGATCAGGAAACCAATCGATACCGTTATCAGGCTTATCATTCGGTAGAAGCTTTAAGCCAAAAATTTCTGAATGACCGGATGCGTTATTATGCCAGCACGTTCGGTCTCTCTTTGAAAAGCCTGCTCGGGTTAAATGACAGCTTGCAAGTTGCCGACTACCTGGAAAACGTGCTCGAGCAGATTGATAAAATCGAAGTCAATGAAAACTTCCAGATGCAGCGTGAAAAGCTGGAACTACGTCGTACTTTCTTGTCGAATGCTGCTGAAATTATTCGTGGTCTTCAATTACAGCCGGTCGAGGGCGTACGTAAGCTCACTGAACAGCAGGTTAAATGCTTCATTATTGAAGTGTTTATCAAGCAACAGTTGTTGGGCTACTGGTATAAACCTTTATTAAAAAAACAGACTGCGGAAATGCAACATCCGCTATTCCGTTATTTTCTGATTAAAGAACAGCAAATCCGTCATTTTGATATTGTCCGCACTTCACAGTTTTTATTTATCGTTGCGCCTGTGATGGATGTACAACAAAACCCGTATTCTATTCGTCGCTTCCTCATAGAAGAAAAAGGTGCATTAGAAGGTCAAGTCTATCTGAATATTCTGGTTCTGGATCTGAAAGAGGATATGAATGAAGAGGTAGTGGAGACCCTGAAATCCCAGCTGCAGCGAATGGTAACCTTGCAAAGCCAGATCCATTTGGACGTCAGGGACATTGTGCATAATCTGGAGCAGGTCTCTGAACTAAAGTTATTGCCTCTGCTGGTCGAACCGGTTCAGGTGGTTGAAAAGAATGCCGATGTTGTGGCGCAACGCCATTTGAAGCAGTTGGAGGAAATTCTGACGCGGGAATTGCTGCTGCCAATGCGGGATGCGATTCGTGATCATTTATCGCATATTGAAGAGTTTGCTTATCTCTATTTGCATGTACATAAAATCTTTACTGAAATTTTAGCCTATTACTGGGACTTCAAAGCTCAGCCAGGATTTATGTTTAATTCCTATATCCAGAATTTCGAATATAAGTTATTGGCATTTATCCGTTTGCTGGAAAAGCGTAAGGGTGAAACCTTTATTCCGATGAACCGGAATGAATGGCAGGTAATGCATCAGCGTTCCCAGCAGCCGATTAAAGATATTCAAACCACAATTGCCGATAATGTGCAGCAATATCGGGATCTGAAAAAATATATCAATACGTTGAACCGTCAGAAAGCCGAATATGAAAAAAATCCATGCTGAAAAAGCTTTGGCGTAAAGATAATTCAGATGAGGCAATAGAAATAGCACTGAATAAATTGCAGCAGTTAAAACGTAGTATGTTCCTGGAAATTATTCAGGTGCCAAGAACCCATGAAAACAGCAGTGTATTTCTAGAATTTGAAAGTTTGTAAAGTTTCCAGAAAGTTGAGCGTCACTATGCCTTTCCTTGTGGGGATAATGGTCTCACCCGTTTACCTGTACTGATTCATTTGCCAGAAACTTATGATGATTTTGATGTAGAAAACTTTAATGCTTCTATGAGTCTGGATATGAATTTTTCAGCAGGCAGCAGGCTGCAACTGGATCATGAAAATGCAGTCAACTTCGAGATTTAGATTTGTGTGAATAAACAACATTTAACAAAAATCTGGTTTAGAGCTTGAAAAATGTTATTTTTCGATTTTTAAATGCAAAATCATCTGACTAATTACAACTATTTTTAAAATTTATAGTGAATATAGGCCTTTTTCCTCAGGACTTTGGCAGCTTTTGATTCAAACTTGCTGCCAATTCCATTACAATTATGGGGTTTTGAAATTTATGCTTAGATTTACAATTAATTAGAGGACGTATCTGTGAGCAAAGACACTATCGTTGCCCTCCATGCAGAGCACCAAGGTCGCTGGAAAAACCGTGAAGAACTCGCGGAGCGTATGATTGCCCTAGTAGGTCAGTTATATCGTGAAAAAAATATCGTAGCTACAGTTTACGGTCGCTCTTTAATTAACCGTTCTGTAATCCAGATCCTTAAAGCGCATCGTCGTACTCGCGTATTGGACGTTGAGCTTTCTGTTGTAGACACTTTCCCAATCCTTGAAGCATTGGCGAACATTGACAACATCGGTACTGCTGAAATTGATCTAGGCAAACTTGCTGTTGAATTCAAAGCAAAAGGTGGTGATGTTAACGCATTCGTTGCTGACGCTGTGAAATCTCTTGAAGGCAATGCAACTTCAGTTGAAGGTAAGGACGTTGTACTTTACGGTTTTGGTCGTATCGGCCGTATTCTTGCACGTTTGATGATCAGCCAGTCAGGTCTAGGCCGTGGCTTGAACCTGAAAGCAATCGTGGTTCGTAAATCATCTGACGGTGACCTGGAAAAACGTGCATCATTATTACGTCGTGACTCCATCCATGGTCCATTCGCTGGCACGATCTCTGTAGATGAAGAAAACGAAGCAATTATTGCAAACGGTCAGTTCATCAAAGTGATCTATGCATCTAATCCATCTGAAGTGGATTACACTGCATACGGTATCGAAAATGCACTAGTAATCGACAACACGGGTAAATGGCGTGATGCTGAAGGTCTTGCTCAACACCTGAAATGCCCGGGCGCTGCGCGTGTCATTCTGACTGCACCTGGTAAAGGTGACATGAAGAACGTGGTTTATGGCGTAAACCAAGCTGACATCCTTGATGAAGACAAAATCATCTCTGCAGCAAGCTGTACAACGAACGCGATCACTCCAACACTGAAAGTGTTAAACGACAAGTACACAGTGATCAATGGTCATGTTGAAACAGTTCACTCGTTCACGAACGACCAGAACCTGATCGACAATTACCACAAAGCTGATCGTCGTGGCCGTGCTGCTACACTGAACATGGTAATTACTGAAACTGGTGCTGCTAAGGCCGTTGCAAAAGCGCTTCCAGTACTTCAAGGTAAACTGACAGGTAACTCTGTACGTGTACCTACACCAAACGTATCTCTTGCGATTCTTAACCTGACTTTGGGTCAAGAAGTTGATCGTGATGAAGTGAATGAATATATTCGCCAAATCTCTATCAATTCTAACCTTCAAGGTCAAATTGGTTATACCAACTCGACTGAAGTGGTATCTTCTGACTTTATCGGTTCACGTACTGCAGGTGTATTCGACGCGCAAGCGACTATCACTTCAGGCAACCGCTTAACTGCTTATGTTTGGTACGATAACGAAGTAGGTTATAGCTGCCAGGTATTACGTATTGCTGAACAAATGGGCGGCGTAAGCTATCCAAAAGTTCCTGCTGAAACTAATGCATAATTAGTATTGAGCTGAAAAAAGGGCCTCATTTGAGGCTCTTTTTTATTGCATATTTTTTAGGTTTAATTTTTGGATTGAAATGGAATATTAATTTGAATATTACCTTGCTGATGAATTCTTGATCTGATAACTTTCTAAATGAAAGTACATGCTGAAAAGTAAGTTTATAAATTAAGAGAAATATTATGTCAGCTTATGAAACCAGTAAATTGCTGGGTCAGGTTTTATCAACGGAATGTCCTTCACGTGAAATACTGGAACACTTAGCCAATAAATGGTCGATTCTGGTGTTACGTTGCTTAAGTGATGGCGTACATCGTTTCAGTGAGCTGAAACAGCGCATTGAAGGGGTGAGTGAAAAGATGCTGGCCCAGACTTTAAAAATGCTGGAGCAGGACGGGTTCATTTTAAGAACAGTCTATCCTGTTGTACCACCAAAAGTGGAATATCAGTTGACCATTACCGGTTCACAGGCCGCAGAAAAAATAAATTATCTGATTGGCTGGTTAGAGCGTAGTCTGCCGGAGATTTTAGAAAATAAAGAACGTGTTGCAAAATAGAAGCTAAATTGCTTTTGGGGAAGCAATAAATGAAAAAGTTATAAAATTTGGTTGCTACTTTAATTGGCGATCTATGGGATTTTATGTGCGATCAGTATTGCTCTTTATGAGCTGATACAAATTTTTGTAGAAGATAAGTCTACCGCAACAAATCTTTTGATTTGGTCGGCGACAATGTTTGCACCTATAGAGGTGTTTGTAATTTATACAAGTTGAAAAAACAAAAAAGTACAGAGCTTATATTTCAACAATATAAGTATATTGATGCAATTAATTAAGGTGGAGAATAAATATAATATATTGAAAAATATAGTTTTAGTTGGTGATAATAATTATGATCATTTAAAAAAGACAACTCATCTATTCGACGATGATTGTATTTTTCTAAAAAAGAGTGTTTGGTTTTAAAAGAGCTGATAAGTGACGAAAGCGGTAAAAAGGAATTAAAAAAAATTAATAAATTTCCCTCTCCTTAAAGGAGAGGGTTAAGGAGAGGTCAATTAAGATGAAATTTTTGTCTCAAACATCTTCCTAAAATCCCACCGATCAATCAGCAAAATCCCAATCGAGAAAACAAGGCTAATTACCACACAACCAACCCATTCAAAGTGCTCCCAGGCATACACTGCACCTAACGAGCCTAAAGCTGCACCACTGAAGTAAATCGTCATATACACCGCATTAATACGAGAACGTGATTTCAGATCAATCCGATATACCAAATTCTGATTGAGCACGTGAAATGCCGTCAAACCAAAATATGCCATCAATACACCAACTGCATACACCAAGATATTTTGCTGAGCAAAATATAACGGAATACAAGAAAGCAGCATCAGGCTAATACAAAGCATAGCGACCAGATTTTCCCTACCTGCACCGACAGTTCGACCTGACCAGCTCGATGAGTAAATCCCAATAACACCGAGTAAGCCGAACAATCCAATTTCAAAGTCAGTAAAGTAATATGGGGCATTGCCTAAGACGAAAGTCATAGAAGTAAAGATCATGGATAAAATGCCAAAAGCCAAGGCACCGGCACAAGCTCGACGAATCAGATGTGGATTCTGTTTAGCGATAATGAATAGAGAGCGGTAAATGTCGCCAATGGTTAAACCTGCTTGCGGTTGAGTATTGGGTAGTTTTTTCCACATTAAGATTGCAAACAGCAGGGTAATAATGCCACTTGATAGATACACACCTTCCCAAGACCAGTAAGTCGAAACAAATCCGGCAAAAGTACGTGACAGGATAATTCCCATCACCAAGCCACTCATCAGTTTGCCGACAATGGCGGCACTGGATTCAGGTGGACTAATCGTAGAAGCAAAAGGAATTAAAACCTGAGCCGAGATTGCGCCAAATGTCGCACATAAGGTAAATACATAAAGCGTTGATAAAGTCGTGCTGAATGAAAGCAGAATCTGCGAAATGGCTGCAAAGACCATCAGACTGAGAATCAGCTTGCGTTTATTCAGGAAATCTCCCAATGGTACTAACAGCATTAAGCCCAGTACGTATCCAATCTGGGCGATCACTACCGTTAAGCCAGCCTGACTGGTTGTAATTCCTAAACTTTCCTCGATTGAATAGATCAAGGGCTGATTAAAATAAGCCGATCCGGCACAGAGACCACATGCCATTGCCATAAGTAATACAAATTGTGATGACAATGGGCTGACAGAATTCTTTTCTGTGGTCATAGCTATACCATGGGCTTTTTTTCGACGTTGAGCACTATAGGCAGCTCGATGCCAAATCAGAAATAATAAAAAACGATCAATTAAGCTTTAAAAACTATATTTTGAATTTTTATAGGTCTGAATATTTTTCAGACTGTTTTGTATTTTGAGACAAGCTGAATGAAATTACCCTTGAAATGAGCGATCTTCATGGAATAGTGCATAAATGTAGTCGAGAAATGCTTTAAAATATGGCAGAATAGGCGGTTTTAAAGTTTTTAGAGGATTGGCAATATGCGCTTTGTTGATGAAGCAGTCATTACCGTAGAGGCTGGCGACGGTGGCAATGGCGTAGCCAGTTTTCGCCGTGAAAAGTTCGTACCATTTGGTGGTCCAGATGGTGGTGATGGTGGTCGTGGCGGCAGCATTTATGTTCAGGCTGACGACGACACGAGTACCCTTGTAGATTATCGTTATACCCGTAGATTTCGCGCTGAACGTGGTAAAAACGGTGCTGGCGCAAACTGTGCTGGTCGTGGTGGCGAATCAGTTATTTTAAAAGTTCCTGTAGGAACAACTATTGTAGATAGTGAATCTGGCGACATTATTGGTGACCTGATCGAAGATGGTCAAAAGGTATTGGTTGCTCAAGGTGGTGATGGCGGTTTGGGTAATACCCACTTCAAATCGTCGACTAACCGTTCTCCACGTAAGTGTACCCATGGTGTTAAAGGTGAATTCCGTGAAATCCGTCTGGAGCTAAAAGTGCTTGCAGATGTTGGTTTACTGGGTATGCCTAATGCAGGTAAATCAACCTTTATCCGTGCAGTATCTGCTGCAAAACCGAAAGTGGCAGATTATCCATTTACCACAATGATGCCAAATCTGGGCGTTGTGGATGCGGATCGTTACCGTTCATTTGTGATGGCTGATATTCCAGGTCTGATCGAAGGTGCTGCTGAAGGTGCGGGTCTGGGTATTCGCTTCCTGAAACACCTGGCACGTACACGTATTTTGCTACACATTGTCGATGTACAACCGATTGATGGTTCAGATCCTGCTTACAATGCCAAAGCAATTATCGCAGAGCTCGAGAAATTCTCGCCAACGCTTTCTAAATTGCCTGTGGTATTGGTTCTGAATAAGGTTGACCAGTTAGCAGAAGAAACACGTGACGAATGGTGTAACCATATTCTTGAAGAATTACAGTGGGAAGGCCCTGTCTTTAAAACTTCTGGCTTAACGGCAGAAGGGACGAAAGACGTTGTGTACTACCTGATGGATCAAATCGAACAGCAACGCGAACGTGAAGTTGAAGATCCAGAATATGCAGCAAAAATGAAAGCATTCCGTGATCAGCTGGAAGCTGAAACACGTGAACAAACGATTGCTGCGAAAGAAGCTTATCGTGAAATGCGTCGCGCTCAACGTCTGGGTGGCGATGACTTTGATGATGAAGATGATGACGACAGCGACGTAGAAGTATATTACGTACGTTAATCTTTTAAAGATAAGTCTGAGGACAAGATGATAGAAGTGGTAGATGGGCAACGTCAGCTCAAGGGTTGTAAACGAATCGTTGTTAAAATCGGATCATCTTTACTCACAGCAAACGGGCAAGGTTTAGATTTAGATGCTATCTCGCACTGGGCGGGACAAATCGCAGATCTACACAATGCAGGACACGAGATTATTCTGGTGTCATCAGGTGCTGTGGCTGAAGGTATGGTTCGAATGAAACTAGAGAATCGACCCACCGATCTACCCAGTCTTCAGGCTTGCGCTGCTATTGGTCAGATGGGGCTCATTCATACCTGGTCAAGCGTACTGGATAAACACCAGATCCAGACTGCTCAGGTACTGTTAACCCATGATGACCTGGCAGATCGTCGCCGCTATCTCAATTCATGTGATGCCTTGCAGCACCTGATTGAATGGCGTGTGATTCCGGTGATTAATGAAAATGACACTGTTTCTACCGATGAAATCCGCTTTGGTGATAATGATACCTTGGCTGCCATGGTAGCAGGTCAGGTGCATGCGGATCTGCTGATTATCCTGACCGATCAGGAAGGCATGTTTGATTCGGACCCACGTTCTAATCCGAATGCCAAACTGTTCCATACCGTACGTGCGATGGATGAGAGTCTGTTTGATATGGCTGGCGGTGGTGGCAAATTTGGTCGTGGCGGCATGCTGACCAAAGTCCGCGCTGCACGTCTGGCTGCGAAGTCGGGTTGTCCAACGCTGATTGCCAGTGGTGACAGTGACTGCGTTTTATCGCGTCTTATGACGGGTGAAATGTTGGGCACTTTATTCATCACTGATGATGATCGTGTTACTGCACATCAGCAATGGCTGGCAGCGCATTTGCAAACGGCAGGTCGTCTGGTGATTGATGATGGTGCTGTTAAGGCCATTAAAGAAAATCACCGCAGTCTGTTACCGGTAGGCGTTAAAGCAGTTGAAGGTCATTTCGAGCGTGGTGATGTGGTGGAATGTGTCGATACACAAGGTCACCGTATTGCGGTCGGACGTGTGAACTTTAGTTCACGTTCAGCTGAGATCGTCAAAGGTCTAGCATCAGACAAAGTGCATCAGGTACTCGGTGAAGCACGTTCACTGGAAATGATTCACCGCAATCATATGTCGATCTATTAAGTTAAAGAAATGTAAAAAAATCCCGCTTTCGAGCGGGATTTTTTATGGCATTTTCATTAGATTTATTTAATCCAACCCATCCTGATTAAAGGTGCAAACAGGAACTGATAAATACTCAGGATAAAATCCATCAGTTTTTCCTGATATTTCCACCAGAGTGATAAGCCAGCCAGATTTACAACAAGTGCAATTAGGAAAGCTCCCGCCATATCGATTGGAAAATGTACACCGACATAGATCCGCGACCAAGCTACCAGCCAGGCAGTCCAGAGTAGAAGTCGTCCCAACTCACGTTGTGGTGAAAAATAATAGGCTAGGGCAATCCCGCTAAAAATACTCATATGATTGCTGGGAAAAGAACCTGTAGGCGCATGTTCAATCAGAGTACGTCCGACTTCCATAATAAAAGGACGAGGTGTATTTAACGCAGCAGATAAAACTTCACTCATGGATAAAGTAATGGCAGTGAAAATAAAGGCTTTAATAATTCCGGTTTTCACTTCACGATTGCCACGTAGCCAAGCTATGGCAAAGATCAGCAGGAATAAATACACCAAATCATGTGCAATTAGACAGGCATAGTTGATCATCCATATTGAAGCGTGATCAGGTGCATTAAAAAGATGAAACAGATATAAGTTGGGTTGATCAAGGGACATAAGGTAAGAGGATTGATACAAATGTCGGTTACTCTAAACCTATCAAAGTGGTATTTATACCGAAGTATGTATGAATTTGTAGCGTTGATTTTTTAAAGTAACCTCAGGTGATAAAAAACCACCCAAAAGGGTGGTTTTTAAAATCAGAATACTTTTACTAACACTTACTTAAACTGAATCGAACCATTGGCACTCACAGTCATTTTAGACTCACCCGCTGCCATTTCCTGATCTGGAATAGCTGCTTCTGCATAAGCCGCTTTGGCCATTGCCATACGTGGAACCGGTGGGTAGCCTGAATTATTGGTGTTAATATTCATATTTACCAGTTGATATCCAGCTTTGTTCCAAGCCTGAGCCAGGCTTTGTGCACGTTGCTGGAAGTTTTTGGATGCTTCCAGCATCAGCTCATTTTCAACTTTCTTACGTTTTGCTTCAGATACTGTAAAGTTAATTGATTCAGTCTGGAAGTTTTGCTGCAATTCGGCAATTAGCTGTGAAGCCGCTTTGAAGTCAGTCGATTCAATACGTACCTGAGCACGAGCTCTCCACTCTCTGAGTTTACGGTTGTCATTGTCATAGACTGGATAAGTGTGTTGTGAACCGGTTTCAATTTTCACACTCGGATATTTCTTTGCGGCATTGATGGCCTGGTTCATGAGTTGATTAATTTGCGCTGCAAGCTCAGCAGGCTGTTTATTGGATTTTTCTACATATAAATTGGCATGCATCAGGTCATTGGAAATATCGCGGCTGGCCTCTGCTGAAATATTAATAATATTATAATTCAGTGGCTCATTTTGGTCTGCAAATGCAGTACTCGCCAAGGTGCCTGCAAGTATAAGGCTGGACAATGCTAGGAGGCGCATATTTTCTTCCTGTTTTTCTTAAAATTAGCCATCTTGGCTGATCCTCAGATATTAAATCTCAATTGTGCTCTTTTTGCGAAATATTTGTGGTAAGAGTGTTAAGTTTTCGATTATTTTTTCTCGAGTTTTAAGTTTTAATTATTTTAAAAATTATATATTTATTAATGTATTATTAAAATCAATGCGAACTTTTCTGAAAGGCTACAAAAAAGTATAAAAGAAGCTGCTTTTCTTTCCTTTGTCACACGTTAAGATGATAATTTAGAGCTTAGACAGGCATGATATTTTTTTTCGATAAATTTTCAGGTAAATTGAGTTGAAAGTTATTTATTTTCCTGAAAAATTCGGTATCATCCGCCTCCTAAGTTAGTTAACTAAGATTATGGCTAACTAAAATCTTATAAAGCACCGAGTCAAAGGACCAAACGTCACCAGACTTATTTCTTTCAACCCATATCAGAGATGGTAATTCGATATGAGCGTTACTTCTGTAAACCCTGCCACCAATTCCACAAACGAATACTACTTGACTCGCCAAAGTCAGATGGAATCGAATGTGCGTAGTTATCCACGTAAATTACCGTTAGCGATAGCGAAAGCACAAGGTTGCTGGGTTACCGATGTTGAAGGTACTGAGTACCTTGATTGTTTAGCTGGGGCAGGGACATTGGCTTTGGGCCATAATCATCCTGCGGTGATTCAAAGTATCCAGGATACGCTTGCAAGCGGTCTCCCACTGCATACCCTGGATCTAACCACTCCTTTAAAAGATGCTTTCACTGAAGCTCTTCTTTCCTACCTTCCAGGTGGTAAAGAAGAATATTGCTTACAGTTCTGTGGCCCATCTGGTGCAGATGCAACAGAAGCAGCGATTAAACTTGCCAAAACCTTTACCGGTCGTAGTTCAGTGATCAGCTTCTCTGGTGGCTATCACGGTATGACGCATGGTGCATTGGCCATGACAGGTAACCTGTCTGCGAAGAATGCCGTGAATGGTTTAATGCCAGGCGTTCAGTTCATGCCTTATCCGCATGAATACCGTTGCCCATTGGGTCTAGGTGGTGAAGCGGGTGTTGACGCTTTAACTTACTTCTTTGAAAACTTCATTGAAGATGTTGAAAGCGGTGTAACGAAGCCAGCAGCTGTGATTCTTGAAGCGATTCAAGGTGAAGGCGGTGTGGTAACAGCACCAGTAAAATGGTTACAGAAAATCCGTGAAGTGACTGAAAAACACAACATCGTATTGATTCTTGATGAAGTTCAAGCGGGCTTTGCACGTTCAGGCAAAATGTTTGCATTTGAACACGCGGGTATCGAACCTGATGTGGTGGTGATGTCTAAAGCCGTGGGTGGTAGCCTGCCACTTGCAGTGCTTGGTATTAAACGTAAGTTCGACGCATGGCAACCTGCTGGCCATACCGGTACATTCCGTGGTAACCAGCTGGCAATGGGTACAGGTCTTGCAACCATCAATACCATTAAAGAGCAAAATCTGGCGCAAAACGCACAAGAACGTGGTGATTTCCTGCAAGCTGAACTGAAAAAGCTAGCTGCTGAATTCCCATGTATCGGTAACGTGCGTGGCCGTGGCTTAATGATCGGTGTTGAAATTGTAGACGAACGTAAACCTGCCGACCATATGGGTTCTTTACCTGCTGATGGTCAATTGGCTGCAGCGATCCAGACTGCTTGTTTCAACAACAAACTGTTGCTTGAGAAAGGTGGTCGTAACGGTACAGTGATCCGTTTGCTTTGCCCATTGATTATTACTCAGGCAGAGTGTGAAGAAGTTCTGGTTCGCTTCAAGAAAGCGGTTGCTGAAGCTTTAGTCGCAGTTCGAGGCGCGTAATTTATGGTAGATTTTGCAGAACATCGTAAAGCGTTACTCTGCAATGATGCTGCATCTATCGCTGACTATGAGTCAGCGATGGACCAGGCGACCGAAGCGGTTGCAGCATGGTTGCAAAATGACAAAATGTACACGGGTGGCAGCATCAAGGAATTGCGTAGCGCAATTGCTTTCAACCCTTCTAAAGATGGTTTGGGTCTTCAAAAGTCTTTAGAGCGTATGGTTGAGCTATTCCTTAACAAAAGCTTGAAAGTACATCACCCTCATTCTCTAGCGCATTTGCACTGTCCAACCATGGTGGCAAGCCAGGTTGCGGAAGTGCTGATCAATGCGACTAACCAGTCAATGGACTCTTGGGATCAAAGCCCAGCGGGTTCTTTGATGGAAGTGCAGTTAATCGACTGGCTACGTCAAAAGGTTGGTTATGGTTCAGGTCAGGCGGGTGTATTTACTTCAGGTGGTACACAGTCGAACCTGATGGGTGTATTGCTGGCGCGTGATGCCTGCATCGCGAAAAACTGGAAAGACGAAAACGGCAATCCGTGGTCGGTTCAGCGTGATGGTATCCCTGCGGACGCGATGCGTAACGTCAAAGTCATCTGTTCTGAAAATGCGCACTTCTCTGTGCAAAAGAACATGGCGATGATGGGTATGGGCTTCCAGTCAGTAGTTACTGTTCCTGTAAATGAAAATGCACAGATGGATGTTGATGCTCTGGAAAAAACCATGGCGCATCTTCAGTCTGAAGGCAAAATCGTCGCATGTGTGGTAGCAACCGCAGGTACAACCGATGCGGGCGCGATTGATCCATTGAAAGCAATTCGTGAAATCACCAATAAATATGGCGCGTGGATGCATATCGATGCGGCATGGGGTGGCGCACTGATTCTATCCAATGACTATCGTTCTATGCTGGATGGGATTGAGTTATCTGATTCGATCACATTGGATTTCCACAAGCATTATTTCCAAACGATTTCATGTGGTGCGTTCTTGCTGAAAGATGAAGCGAACTATCGTTTCATGCATTATGAAGCGGAGTATTTAAACTCTGCTTATGATGAAGAGCACGGCGTTCCGAACTTGGTATCGAAGTCACTGCAAACCACGCGTCGTTTCGATGCGTTGAAGTTGTGGATGACGGTTGAAGCCTTGGGTGAAGAGCTTTACGGTTCAATGATTGATCATGGCGTGAAATTGACACGTGAAGTGGCAGATTACATCAAGGCAACGGATGGTCTGGAACTTCTGGTTGAGCCGCAGTTTGCATCAGTATTGTTCCGTGTGGTTCCAGCAGGTTATCCAGCTGAGTTTGTGGATGCCCTGAACCAGAACGTGGCAGATGAACTGTTTGCGCGTGGTGAAGCGAACATTGGTGTAACTAAAGTCGGTCAGGTTCAATCTCTGAAAATGACGACTTTAAGTCCGGTGGCAACACTTGAAAACGTGAAGAACCTGCTGGCACTGGTGCTTGCAGAAGCGGATCGAATCAAGGATTCCATCGCTGACGGTACTTATACACCACCAATTGCATAAGTGATTGTGGTGTGAAAAAGGAGGCCTGTTGGTCTCCTTTTTTTATATTTCAACAAAGATTATTTGTTTCTAGATCAAATTTAAATAGTGGTTATTCATGCATCAAAATTGTGGTAAAAAAAGAAATTCTTTGTAAGAAACACAAAATTTTTTACATATTTTCTTGCTATAAAAATGTCGAAAAAATTCTTAAATAATTTATAATACATTGAAAATAATAAATATTTTTAATTTATTTGGTGCTGTAAGACTTATCATAAAATCTTCATAAATCTGTAACCCGCCTGTCATATTTAAAAATCAAAATACTTGTATCGAAACAAGTACAACACGACAAAAAAAGTGGCGTACTCCAAATTTAAATGATTGTGAGAGATACAGAATGCGCTTTACAAAAATTGCACTTGCACTTGCAGTGATGGGGCTAGGCATGACTGCTGCGAATGCAGCACGCGACACAATTCAAATCGCAGGTTCTTCAACGGTACTTCCATATGCAAGTATTGTAGCTGAAGAATTTGGCAATACTTTCCCGCAGTTTAAAACTCCAGTTGTCGGCTCAGGCGGTTCGTCAGGTGGTTTAAAGCAGTTCTGTAATGGTGTTGGTGATAATACCATCGATATCGCAAACGCATCTCGCCAGATCAAAAGTTCCGAATTGGCAGAATGTAAAAAGAATGGCGTTAACCAGGTACTAGAAATCAAAATCGGTTATGACGGTATTGTCTTTGCATCGAATGCCAAAAAAGCAGCTTATAAACTTCGTCCACAACATGTTTTTGCAGCCTTGGCAGCACAGTTACCAGCCAATGGCAAAATGGTAGCTAACCCGTATACACGCTGGAACCAGATTGACAAGTCACTTCCTAATGAGCCGATCACACTGGTAATTCCTGCTTCGAATCATGGAACACGCGAAGTCTTCCAGGAGAAGATGGTGGATGCAGGTTGTGAAACATATGCTGCAATTAAGTCTTTAGATAAAGATGCCAAAAAGAAAGCCTGTACCACTTTCCGTAAAGATGGTCGTGTTATTGAAATTTCAGGTGACTACACCGAAACACTGGCACGTCTGAAAACCTCTCCAAGTGCAGTTGGTGTATTTGGTCTAGGTTTCTATGACCAGAACCGTGACAAGCTGCGTGTTGCAACAGTTAACAACGTTGCACCATCTGAGCAGACCATCCTGAATGGTTCTTATCCGGTATCTCGCCCATTGTTCTTCTATGTGAAAGGCGAACACCTGAAACCAATCAAAGGTTTGCCACAGTTCACTGAATACTTCCTGAGCAAGAAAGTATCTGGTAAAGGATCGAAACTGGAAAAAGCAGGTTTGATTTCAATGTCTGATAAGGAACGTGTAGCAGTACTTGCTAACTTTAAGGCAGCTAAAGTAGTTGTAGTGAAGTAAGCAAATATTGAAATAGCTGGTGGCTGGAAACGGTCACCGGCTTTTAGTCATAGATAGGTTTTTTAAAAATATGAAGATTGAAAAAACAGTGGAGCATACATGAATCTGCTACTCCTGGGTGTGTTACTGGCGATTATCGCCGTTGCCTATCAGATCGGATTAAGTCGAAGCCAGAAATTGGCAGGCCAAGGCAAAAACACAGCAATGCTGAATTCGCGTCCTGGCTATTATGGCGCCATGGTGGCTTTATGGTGTGGTATTCCTGCATTTTTAATCTTCATGATTTGGAATCTGGTTGAACCTGTGCTCTTGGAACAGCTGGTGCTGAAACACCTGCCACAACAGATGGTCGCAGGCATGGATTCTGCAGCTCTGAGTGTGATCGTGGATCGGGTACAGGCACTGGCTTCCGGTTTTGGCGTTAGTGATATACCACAGGCCTATGAACTGGCTGCAGCAGAGCAGGTGGCACGTATCATGAGCATCAGCAGCTATGCCAAACTGGTGGTGGTGATATCTGTTGCTGTTGCCGGACTGGTTTGGGCCAAAAAACGTATCAGTAATCAGTTGCGTGCACGTCATCAGGTTGAAAAAGTTATCAATATCAGCTTGGCACTCTGTTCTGGTGTTGCCATCCTGACCACACTCGGCATTGTCATGTCGATGTTTGGCGAAGCAATGCGCTTCTTTAGCTTCGTCAGCCCAATTGATTTTTTCTTTGGCACACAATGGAACCCAGGTTTTAGCACTTCAGGCAATGCTGAAGGAAGTTATGGCCTGTTGCCTTTATTGTGGGGCACCTTGATGGTCAGTGGAATCGCCCTGTTGGTAGCAGTTCCATTGGGTCTGATGATTGCGATCTATCTGTCCGAATATGCCTCACCAAAATTCCGTTCATGGGCAAAACCGACTATTGAGGTTCTGGCTGGTATTCCAACCATCGTTTACGGTGTGTTTGCCTTGATGATTCTGGGCCCATTTATTAAAACGCTCGGTGCTATGGTCGGTGTTGATATTAATGCGACCAGTGCCTTAACTGCCGGCTTTGTTATGGGCATCATGATCATTCCATTTGTATCTTCTTTATCAGATGACATTATTACCCAGGTACCACGTGCCTTACGAGACGGTTCACTGGGTCTAGGCGCAACCAAATCTGAAACGATCCGCCAGGTGGTACTACCAGCCGCTTTGCCGGGCATTATCGGTGCCTTCTTGCTAGCAGCATCCCGTGCGATTGGTGAGACCATGATTGTAGTACTGGCAGCAGGTAATAGCCCGCTGTTACATGCTAATCCACTAGAAGCGGTATCAACTGTAACCATTACCATTGTGAACCAGTTAACTGGCGATACTGACTTTGCCAGTCCACAAGCACTGGTTGCGTTTGCATTGGGTCTGACTCTTTTTGTTATTACCTTAGGTTTGAACATTGTCGCACTGTACATCGTGCGTAAATATCGTGAGCAATACGACTAATGAGTACTTCAAATACCACACCTTTAGATCAGCGTATTGATCCATCTGTTAATGCTGAGCTGCGTGAAGAGCGTAAAAAGACCATTCAAAGCTCTCTTGCACGGCGCCATCGCAAAGAAAAAACCTTTCGTATGCTTGGTTTTTCTGCAGTATTGGCGGGTCTGTTCTTTGTCGTATTGCTGTTCGGTAGTATCTTGGCCAAAGGCTTGCCGGCATTCTGGCAAAGCAGTATGAGCCTGCCTATCCATTTCGATCCGGCAATTGTCAATATTGGTCCACAACCCAAACAGACTGCCGGCGAGTCTCCTGCACAGTTTGAACAGCGTATGGTGGATTGGCAGATGCAGGCTGGCATGGTCGACTGGGATGCCCTGATCATTAACGGTATGATTGCCAAAGACAGCAAGCTGGAAAACCAACGTGATGAACTGGGTTATTTATATACCAGTTCAGAAGCCTATCGTCTGCGTGACATGGTGCTGAACAATCCAAGTCTAGTCGGGAAAACCCAGGAAGTTAAAATTTTGGCCGACGCCAATGTTGATGTATGGCTTGCAGGTAATATTGACCGTGACCTGCCAGATGAGCAGCAACAGCTAAGTCCTGAAGTCCGCCAGATTGCTGATGACATGAAAGCTTCAGGCGTGATCGAAAACGGCTTCAATACCAATATCTTTACCAATCCGGACTCTCGTAGTTCGCCTGCAACCTCTGGTTTGGCAGGTGCATTCATGGGCTCGCTGTTCATGATGTTGATCGTGATCTTTATCTCGATTCCAATCGGTGTAGCTTCAGCCATCTATCTGGAAGAGTTTGCACCAAAAAACTGGATCACCGATGTCATTGAAGTCAACATCAATAACTTGGCAGCCGTTCCGTCTATTGTTTTCGGTCTACTTGGTGCAGCGATCTTCATCGGCTGGATGCATTTACCACTTTCAGCGCCATTAGTCGGTGGTCTGGTACTTAGTCTGATGACTTTGCCAACCGTGATTATTACCACACGAGCTTCTCTAAAAGCTGTGCCACCATCAATTCGTCAGGCAGCCTTAGGCTTGGGTGCCTCACGTTTACAGACTGTATTCCATCATATTTTACCACTCGCACTACCAGGTATTTTGACCGGAGCGATTATTGGTGTCGCACAGGCACTTGGCGAAACCGCACCACTGTTATTGATCGGGATGAGCGCCTTTGTTGCTAGCGTACCGGCAACGCCACTAGATCAATCGACTGCTTTGCCTGTACAGATTTTCCTGTGGCAGGGTAATGAATTGCGTAACTTCTTCGAAGGTCGTACTGCTGCCGCCATTATTGTTCTCCTTGTCATGATGATTGGCTTAAACAGCTTAGCCATCTGGTTACGCAAGAAGTTTGAAGTCCGTTGGTAAGGAGAAAATAATGAAAACAATGAATATTTCAAACTATTTAAAAAAGGATCTATCCATGAACCTCCAGCAAAATAAATTTATTGCAGATGCCGCTGCAACCAAGCCCCTGATTTCATATAATTCTCAGTTCGAGACCCAAGCTGAAAATAAGAAAAAAGACAAGACGGGTAATGTCAAGCTGAGCGCGCAGGATGTACATGTTTACTATGGTGAACTCGAAGCGATCAAAGGTATTGACCTGAACATTTATGAAAATGAAGTGATCGCCTTTATTGGTCCATCGGGTTGCGGTAAATCGACTTTCCTGCGCGCTCTTAACCGGATGAACGACACCATTGATGGTTGCCGTATGACAGGTAAAGTTTTGCTGGATCATCAGGATATTTATGATCCTAATCTGGATGTAGTATTGCTACGTGCGCAGGTTGGCATGGTATTTCAGAAACCAAACCCATTTCCAAAATCTATTTTTGACAATGTGGCCTATGGTCCAAAACTGCATGGTCTGGCTCGCGATAGATATGATCTGGAAGAAATTGTCGAGAATAGTTTACGTAAGGCCGGATTGTGGAATGAAGTAAAGGACCGACTGAATCAGCCGGGAACAACTTTATCTGGTGGTCAGCAGCAACGTCTCTGCATCGCGCGAACCATTGCGGTAAGCCCGGATGTCATCCTGATGGATGAACCATGTTCAGCGCTGGATCCGATTGCGACAGCAAAAGTGGAAGAGCTGATCTCCGAACTTTCTACCCAATATACGATTGCTATTGTGACTCACTCAATGCAGCAGGCGGCACGCGTGTCAGATCGAACAGCATACTTCCATTTAGGCGATCTAATTGAAGTGAATTCGACAGAAAAAGTCTTTAGCCAGCCGGATCATCAGTTGACAGAAGCATACATTACTGGTCGTTTTGGTTAATACACATTTAAAAAATATTTTAAAACAGAATCTTAGGATTCTGTTTTTTTGTTATGCTGTATGTAATTTTTTAAAATTATAAAATTAAATTGAGATGCGTAATTATAATTTGACCAAAAAAGAAGGCAAGGTCGTTGCTGAAACACAGCAAGCGCTCTATCGAGCATTATTCGGTTCAGTGAATTTTCCAAGAAATCTAAGCATCTTTCTGGTTGGTATTAGTCTTTTTATGGCGACTTTGGTTCTGCATGAAGGGTGGTTTCCCACTTCACAAAGCCAAGGTATGAGCAATTATCATCGTTGGTTATATGATGTTTATGTGACGGTTTCCATATTCATTGTACCTTTAATCTATCTGCGTTTTAAGCAGCTCGAAGGCTCTGTCGCTTTCCGAAGAAAATGGAACGCATACATTCGAGCTTATGCGCAGTATCAGTTCAAATTAAAACAAGTGGTAGAAAGTGTAGATAATGACAGGTCTGGTCAGCAAAAGTTAAGTGACTCAATGACTCGGCATTTTTTGAAACATCCATGGTTTCAATATCTAATGATTGGTGTGGTGATTTATGGTTGTATTGCAATGTATATTTGGGTCACACCATTCACGAGTAGCCGAGGATCGAGCTTCTGGATTCTCGCATGGTGGCCGATTAATGCTGTTATTATCGGGATGCTTTACTATATACAATTTCCGTTAATGCTACGGTGGTTATCAATTGCAAAAATACAAGAACAATATGGAATTTTGCAACTAAGAGCAGTGCGAGAGAATTCAGTCAATAATATGGTTGAAAAAATACCAAATTGACCTAATCTAAGGTTTATAGACCGAATTAAACTGAGAATAGATTTTATATGTTATTTCATACTCCGAAACTACCGGCTGAAATCCGTATCAGTCACCTAAATGCGCGTATTAATGAACAACGAAAAAAAATTGCGCAAACCACTGCCTCTAAGCTGGAGCTATTGCAGTTAAGTCAGCAACTGGCAAAAGAAGCACGTGCCCGTAAAAAAACCAATGAAAAAATCTACGTGCTCGATTTTAAAGGAGATACTGCTGCTTCTGCAGTTGAACAGCTACGTGAAGAAATTACCCTGATTCTGGCAACAGCAAAAGCTGGACGCGACCGTGTAATCGTACGCTTGGAAAGTCCCGGTGGTATGGTACATGGCTATGGTCTGGCAGCTGCCCAACTGGTGCGATTACGTGAAGCAGGATTCCATTTGACGATTTGCGTCGATAAAGTCGCTGCTAGCGGTGGCTATATGATGGCATGTATTGCCAGCGAAATTATTTCTGCCCCGTTTGCGATTGTGGGTTCAATTGGTGTAGTTGCTCAAGTACCGAACTTTAACCGTCTGTTAAAAGACAACAAAATTGACTTTGAACTGTTTACGGCAGGTGAGTACAAACGTACCGTAACCATGTTCGGTGAAAATACTGAAGAAGGTAAAGCCAAGTTTGAAGAAGAAATTCAGCAAACGCATGCGCTGTTTAAGCATTTTGTGGAAAAGTATCGTCCGCAACTCAATGTTGAAAAAGTGGCAACAGGTGAGCACTGGTATGGTCAGGATGCGCTGGATCTGAATCTGGTGGATAAGCTGCAAACATCGGATGAGTACGTATTGGGTTTATTGCCTCAGCATGATGTATATACGATCAATACGCGTAAGAAACCAACTTTAGGTGAAAAACTGGGTTTGCAGGCAGCACAAATTGCTGACTCTCTAATTCCTGCTGTAATGAACAAAGTAGTCGACACGCTGACGAAAGCCAATTCAAATCTGGTTCAGATGCGTGATCCGAAACTTTAATTTATTTCCCTGTAGAGGATATGGAAAGCTCACTTGGTGAGCTTTTTTATTTTTGAAATCAAATCATTATGATATAAGTGAAGTACTTTAATTGAGTCTAGGCTCATATGCTCACGTTCATTTTATTATTGGGATTCTTTAGCATCGTGTTTATTCCGATGTTATGTATGCTCTATGCTGAAGCCAAATTCATAAATAATGATTCGAAGAAGATTCTGTTTTGGCTGAGCTTCCTACCCGGTGCTTGTATTTTTCTGCTGTATGGTGTTTTAAAGCCAAATAATCCACCCGTTACTCCATCGAAAGAATGTGGTGTGGTGCAGTCTTATCAGGTATATAAAACTCGAGGTGGAACTCAGCATGAAAGCGTAATCATTCGCTTCAATGGTGCCAAGTATAGTCGTTATTTATATTTCGATAAGGATTCTGAGAAAATGCCGAAAGGGCAAAGGGTCTGTTTTGAGTATTTAGATAAGTTTAAATACCCACACTTGTCAAAATCTAAGTTTGTTAAATGGATTGACCCCACTGAAATGCCGACCATCACTGAAGCTAATCAGATAAAATAAAGCATATTTTACTGTTAGAGCAGAAACATGGCTGTCGCTGAAGCATATCTTGCAACGCAAAACTGTTATTTTAATTACGAGTTTGAAGAATTGAATTTGGATGATTTTCCTGAGGAGTTATCTGTGTCACTGCGTGGCATGATGTTCCGCCATGAAATTCAATATCCTAATGCAATCTATTTCATTTATTACAGCGAGATATTGACGGGGAGTGAATTGCAAAAAATGAAAGATGATTGGAAGCGATATTGCCCACTTCCATAATTGAAAAATAGGAAGGTAATTAAATCCATGATTCAAAACTTTAATTCATGATGATCTAAAAAGCTCACTTTAATGAGCTTTTTTTATTTTGTGAAATCAGCATCAGTGCACCCGTAAACATCGACCCAACTGTTGCTAAAAACATATCTTTATGTGCATCCCACATGTCGCCTTGCTGACCATTATAACTTTCTGCCTGTTCAGGGGATAAGCCAATCGCAATCAGCCATTCGATCCATTCATAAATCAGGCTGGTTGCCATGACAAATTGAATGACTAACAAGAAAACTGTGAATGGTTTTTGCTGCGGCAGCCAGACCTGAAACAGCCGGTAAAATACCGGGTAGAGTAGAAGGCCAAAAGCCAGGTGTACAAAACGGTCAAACATGTTGCGTGACCAGCCTATGGCAGCATTCAGGTCAAAGCCAAAGAGTGTCTGAGTCCATTCATTATAAGGTACATAAGAATACAGATAATGTGCAGCAACCACATGAATCAGCAGAAAAGCCAGATAGAGGTTGAAACTGAAGAAGCTCAATCCGATTTTATACAGGCACAAGATCAACATAACGATCATAAAAACCGTACCTGTTTGATGGAGCAGATAAGATTCCATTTCTAAAGGATGAATACTGGCAAAGATAATCGCAATTGCCAAAATCCCTAAACTAACAAAATGTTTGCTGCTTAATCGATGATCCATCATCTATTTCTATATCATTTTTCTTAAAGTTAGACATGATTATAAATAAAAAAAGCGAAGCCGGAGCTTCGCTTTTGGTCTTAATTGTCTAAATTAGATTTTAGCGATTAAGTCTTTAATTTGTTTTGCTTGTTCAGATGCATTACCTGTATATGTTGCAGGTGTCATTTCAGCCAAACGAGCACGATCCGCTGCAGGAACAGCTTCTAATTCGTTACCGTTTACGAAATCAACCATCATGTCACGAGTCATTGCCTGACCACGAGTCAATGCTTTTAATTTTTCATATGGTTTTTCAACATTATAACGACGCATAACCGTTTGAATTGGTTCAGCCAAGACTTCTTGAGCATTGTCTAAGTCTTCATCAATACGTGCAGCATTCAATTCAAGTTTACCCACGCCTTTTAAGCAAGCTTCAAACGCGATCAAGCTTTGCGCAAAACCTACACCCATGTTACGAAGAACAGTTGAGTCAGTCAGGTCACGCTGCCAGCGAGAAATAGGCAGTTTTTCGCCAAGATGTGCAAGAACTGCATTGGCAATACCCAAGTTACCTTCTGAGTTTTCGAAATCAATCGGGTTAACTTTATGCGGCATAGTTGAAGAACCCACTTCGCCTTCTTTTAGTTTTTGCTTGAAGAAACCAAGCGAGATATAACCCCAAACGTCACGATTAAAATCGATCAAGATGGTATTGAAACGACGAAGCGCATCAAACAGTTCCGCCATGTAGTCATGTGGCTCGATCTGAGTGGTGTACGGATTAAAAGTCAAACCTAAAGATTCAACAAATGCTTGTGAATGCGCAGGCCAGTTGATGTCTGGGTAAGCTGAAAGATGCGCATTGTAGTTACCCACTGCACCATTAATTTTGCCCAGTAGCTCAACTTGTTTGAACTGTTTGATTTGACGGGCAAGACGGTAAGCCACGTTCGCCATTTCTTTACCCAAAGTGGTTGGGCTCGCTGTTTGACCATGTGTACGAGACAACATTGGTTGGTCAGCATGTTTTTCAGCTAATGCAACAATTGAATCAATGATTTGTTGCATAGACTCAACCAGTACATCACGACCGCTTTTCAGCATTAATGCATGAGACAGGTTATTGATATCTTCAGAAGTACATGCAAAGTGAATGAATTCGCCTGCATTTTTCAGTTCTTCAATGCCTGCAATTTTTTCTTTCAGGAAATACTCAACCGCTTTTACGTCATGGTTAGTCGTACGCTCAATCTCTTTAATGCGGTTTGCATCTTCTTCAGAGAAATTTGCAACGATTGCATCAAGTGCTGCATTGGTTTCAGATGAGAAAGCTGGCACTTCAGTGATTTCAGGACGGTTGGCAAGCGCTTGTAACCAACGCACTTCAACAGTCACACGAGCATGGATCAGACCAAACTCAGAAAGAAAAGGGCGCAGCGCATCACATTTGCTAGCGTAGCGTCCATCTAATGGAGAAAGTGCAGTTAAAGCGTTCATATCGATTCCCTAAATTTTGGAATTAAACGAAAAACGAGATACGCGTACAGCATCAGTTAAACTGCCTGAAACTGTAAGCGCGCGAGATTTTGGATATCCTGTAGCAGCTTGCGCTTGCCAAAAACCATACCCCAGGAACTGCCGCCGAGTTGACGCCATAGGTGTGCCATTTGCAGGCCAGTAAACAATGAAGCACGAATACGGTTGGTGTGACCGGCATCTTTAAAGGCTTCAGCATTACCACGCACCATAATGCGCGGATTAATCTGTCCGGCAGTATCCACATAGGTTTGTGCGAGATTGGCAATGATGCTGGGGTGCATATAGTTATTGTCGAAAAAGGAGAGCTGTCTTAGAATTTTTTGCTGGGATTGTTCAATAATTTCAACAAATTTAGGATTGCTGTAGACCTTCTTTTCTAACTGAAGAAGTGCCATCGCATAGGACATTGGCAGCTTGGTAGAGGAGAGTTTTGGAAGTCTGGATTTTGGGCTGGTATCGAAGGGTTGAGTAATGGAACTTTCTAGGGTTTTTAATCCGAGAGAAATATCAGCCAGCTGATTAAACAAATCCAGGGTCTGGACATTGAGCGAGCCGCTTGGTCGGATATTTAAACTGGCTTTAATCAGCTGTTCAAAATAGAAATTACCACTTTCCCCAATGCTTTGCTGACCGGTTAAAGCAGTCATATGGGTCAGCTGGGTGGCCTGAAACACACCCGCTAACGCCAAAGCACGGTTTTGACGAACATTCAACGCTGTGGCCTGTTGAAAAGGTAATTTCGTCATGCCGACCTCATCCTTATATAAAATCAGGTTTAGGTGCATTGGTATGATGAATCACACCGCCACCCAAACATACTTCACCTGAGTAGAACACCACGCTTTGACCTGGGGTCACAGCTCGTTGTGGCTCATCAAATTCTACCCGAACACCTTGGGGTGTTTCTGGATCCTTATAAATGGTACACGCTTGATCAGGCTGACGATAGCGGGTTTTTGCCGTACAGCGGAAACCTGATTCAGAGATCTCCTGCTCACCAGCTACCCAGTCAATCGCTTCACTCCAAAGCATGGTGCTTTGCATTAGTGGATGTTCATGGCCCTGACCAACCACGAGACGGTTACCCTCGATATCTTTGTGCAGTACAAACCAGGCACCTTCTTCAGCGCCTTTCATACCGCCAATGCCGATCCCGCCGCGTTGACCGAGCGTATAGTACATTAAGCCGTGATGTTCACCAACCTCTTTACCGTCTTCTAGCACGATTTTTCCGGGTTGAGCCGGTAAATATTGCTTCAAGAAGTCATTAAAGCGGCGTTCACCAATAAAACAGATGCCCGTCGAGTCTTTCTTCTTCGCTGTAGCAAGACCTAATTCTTCTGCAATTTTACGCACTTGCGGCTTTTCAATTTCACCAACCGGAAACAGGGTCTTGTTAATTTCACGACCATGAACGGCATGCAGGAAGTAAGTCTGGTCTTTATTGTTGTCTACGCCACGTAATAAAGGTGCATATTGATCACCTTTAGAATTGGTCATGGTTTCACCACGACGACAATAGTGACCCGTCGCAATAAAGTCGGCACCCAGGTTAATCGCATGATCCAGGAAAGCACGGAATTTAATTTCTTTATTACACAAAATATCCGGGTTTGGGGTACGACCAGCCGCATATTCAGCCAGGAAATGCTCGAATACGCGATCCCAGTATTCCATTGCGAAGTTGGCAGTATGCAGTTTAATCCCGATCTTGTCACAAACGGCCTGAGCATCGGCAAGGTCATCCATTGCCGTGCAGTATTCTGTGCCGTCATCTTCTTCCCAGTTTTTCATGAAAAGACCTTCAACCTGATAACCTTGTTGAAGTAGGAGTGCTGCAGACACAGATGAATCTACACCACCAGACATTCCGACGATGACACGTTGTTGCATAGGATTAGGCATCCAAATTTGAAATTAAGGGAGAGTTTTGGTGCTCGTAAATGAGCGATAAAGGGTATTTTTGACCAGAAAGCGCATCTTGTACGGCTTTAATCACCAGCGGACTACGCGCACGAGCTGACTCTTGCAGTTCATCTAAAGTCATCCAGACTGCACCGACAATGTCCGTATCTAAAGTGGCATGTGGATCATAATCAATGGATTTGGCTAAAAAACAGAAGCGAAAATAAGTACGGTCTGGGAACATCGGCGGGGTATAGGTATACATGCCTAAAAGATGGGTCACTTCAACCGTATGTCCGGTTTCTTCCATGGTTTCACGAATTGCGGCCTCGACAATGGTTTCACCGCATTCTACATGACCTGCTGGCTGATTAAATACTGTGTGTGTCACACCTTCTGTATGTTCTTCTACAAAAAGGAATTTTCCGTCTTTTTCGACAACGGTTGCGACAGTGACGTGAGCAGTCCAAGCAGTCATAGAAACAGCACCATGGAAAATGATGCACTATTGTATAAAATTTTGTGGTGTGTGGCTATGTTGAGAGGGGATTTCTTTAGCTACTAAAAAATTATTAGTCTTAAAGAAATAAGCAATTTTATGAAATATTGCCTCTATTTTAAGCGTGAAATACTGAAAATCACTAAAAAAGCTCAATTCAACAGCATTAAGCTTTTATGTGTATAACAAAACTATGAATTATAAAAAATAATTTCTTATAACGTGCATCATGTTAATTGAGAAATATTAAGCATAAACTTTAAACAATATTCAGGTCTAAGCTTAAACCAAATACAATGCCTTGCTGGGTGTTATACGCATATGCTTCCCCATCATGTAACATCATAATAGATTTCACGATTGATAGCCCCAAACCGCCCGTTTTTGCTTTGGAATGTCGACTACTATCAATTTTATAAAAACGTTCAAATAAATGCTTCAAATGATGCTCATCTATAAAAATATTTTTGGTTAATACTTCAATATGACAAACATTGTCTATTAACTTTGTTGAAATAACGATGTCTTGACCTTCAAGACCATAATCAATGGCATTGATGATCAGATTGGACAGTGCTCTTTTAAGTAAATCTGAATTCCCATATATTTGAATTTCTTGTTCTAATTCCAGACTAAAGGTCATTTTTTTATCTTCAGCCAAGAATTCAAAGTAATTCACCAGTTCTAAAATCAGTGTAGATAAATTAATGATTTCTTTGGCGATAATATAATCAATGTGTTCAGAACGGGCGATGAACAGCATATTATCGATCATCTTACTAAGGAGCTCATATTCTTCAAGATGAGAATATAAAAGCTGTTCCAGTTCTTGTTGCGAGCGAGATTGCATGAGCATGATCTGTGTCTGACCCATTAAATTATTTAAGGGGGTTCTTAGTTCATGTGCAATATCTTCAGAAAATCGTGCCAATTGTTCATAGTTCAGTTGAATTTTTTCTAACATGGCATTCATTGCTGAACGGAGTTGTTCAACTTCAACTGTGGTACTTTGAGCTTCGATTCGTTGATGTGGTCGAGTCCCTTGAATTTGACGGGTTTGCTCAATCAGATGATTTAAAGATTTCAGTAAATATAAGCCGACCCAACGTCCAAGCAAGCTGGCGATAATAATGCCCAGTAGACTATAGAGAATCAATTTCCATAAATATTGATCTAAAGTCGCTTGGGCTTCATCGAATTGTGTACCAGCAATGAGTTGATAATATTGATGATTAAAAACAACCGTTTTATAGGCTAAACGAGTTGTAGCGAACTCATCTTGATTATCTAAAAAGGTAATTTTTGTTGATTCCGCCATAGCAGGAATATGGACGTTAAGCGGATTAATCTCAATTAAGGTCTGTTGTTGGTTTTTTAAGATTAAAAGATTATCTTCTTTTCCTAGCATATTTTCATACAGACGAGGGTACTGAACTAGGATTTGAAAACTTTCTTTATCTTTAAGAAAAATTTCAATACGCTCCATACGTGCCGTTAAATTTTGATCACGTTGCTTCGCTAACAACTGTTGCATGTTGTAATACGACAGTAAACCAATACCCAAAAATACAGTACAACAAATAATACTAAAGGAAATACTTAAGCGTGTGGTTAAACTCAAGTGTTGTAGCTGACTTTTCATGGATTGGCACTTAAGCGATAACCCATACCTCGAACAGTATGAATTAATTTAGGCTGAAAATGGTCGTCAATTTTGGCGCGTAATCGACGAATTGCCACATCAACCACATTGGTGTCCGTATCAAAATTAATGTTCCATACTTCAGATGCAATTTGCGATCGGGTTAATAACTCCCCTTGATGCCGCATTAAGAATTGCAAGAGCGAAAACTCTTTAGCGCTTAACTCAATTTTTTGTTGGTTTCGATAAACTGTATGTTACAGTCGATATAAAATCAGATCCGCTACTTGATAGTATTCGGCGTCTGTTTTTACACTACGTCTCAATAAGCTTTTGACTCGTGCTAACAGTTCAATATAGGAGAAGGGTTTAATCAAGTAGTCATCTGCCCCTAACTCTAAGCCTTTAACTCGATCCAAAACATGATCTTTTGCAGTCAGCATGAGTACAGGGATCTGCGAGAAAGTTCTTAACGTCTTTAATACTTGCCAACCGTCAATTTCAGGCAACATGACATCCAAAATGACTAAATCATAATTTTTTTCTTGTAAGGATGTAAGGGCTGTTAATCCATCATGAGCAATACTGGATAAATAACCAGATTCATTTAAGCCCTTTGCTAAAAATTCAGCAATTTTAGTTTCGTCTTCAACAATAAGTATATGCATTTCAAAAATATTATATCAATTTCTCTGCCTCAACATTACAAATCTGTAATTTCATTGTCATGCAGTAACGGCTTTATTTTGACTAAGCTAAGTCATCTCTTCATTTAGCTTAATAGAACTCATGAAAAAACTTCTATGTGTTCCGGTCATTCTATGTAGCTCACTTGCATATGCTGCTCCATCAACCAGTTATGTAATGGACTTAAAGGTTGCGAATCAACTTGCGACAAACATTATGCAAGCTTGCACCGATATGGCAAAACCTGCGGCGGTGGTCATCCTTGACCAAGGTGGCAATGTTTTGGCAAGTCAGCGTCATGAAACAGTGGGTATTCATAATCTCATCGCAGCAGAAAGGAAAGCTTTTACCGCATACTCAACCAAGGTTACGACCTTAGAATTTATGCGTAATGCTCAGAAGAATAGCGATTCACAGAATTTAACCAGCTTACCCGAATTGTTGCTTTTAGGCGGAGGCGTACCAGTCTTTTATAAAAAGCAGTTGCTGGGTTCAGTTGGTGTGGCAGGTGCAGGAGGGTCATTACAAGATGACCAATGCGCGCAGCAAGGGATAGATAACACCCTTAAATTATTTTAAGACAATATCATTTTATAGAGGAAAACTGTTATGAAAAAATTATGCTTATTTGCAGGCTCAGTATTATTTTCAACATGGAGCATGGCACAAAATCCTTTAAGCGTGCATGTGCTTAACCTGGAAAATGGTTTACCATCACCTGAGGTGAATGTAACCTTAGAAGAGCAAAAAAATGGAAAATGGGTGCAAATTTCACAAGCTAAAACCAATGAACAAGGACGTATAACCGAATTATTTCCAGAGAATCAGAAATTTAAAAACACTACTTATAAAGTGACTTTCAAAACGGGTGAATGGTTTAATAAACATAATAAGAAAACCTTCTTTCCCGAAGTTCCTGTGATTTTCCAAACAGATGGTTCGGTAAATCACTACCATATTCCTTTATTACTCAGTCCGTATGGTTATTCGACATATCGAGGTAACTGAGTCCATTAAAGGATTTATCAAGTTAACTGATGTTATACAATAACGTCTTATACTATGTTTGGATCTAAACTAATACTACAACATGTATAGTACTTATTTTCAAATCTAGGTAATTGTATAACATCAAAAGTGAATCCATTTAATATAATCGCTGTTATACGAAATAGAACTCTATTGATATCTCCTAAAAATATTTACCTAAAACTTTATAAAATAAGGAAAAATATCATTTTATTCGTAAGTCGGAGTAGAGAATACTTCTTAACTAATGAAATCGAATTAATTTAAACTATGGATCTTTACTTTATTATTCTACTATTTAAAGGAATCTCCTATGTCTGAACTGCACTTCTACATCACCTTACTGGGCGGTAAACATGAAAAAGCCAATGTAGAAGTACATGATGTAATTCCTGTGATTAGTTCAGATATTGAATCTGCGTATCCTTATTTAAAACAACAATGGTTTGGCTTGCAAAAAGGCCTGCATGTCGATGGCTGGATGAAAATCAATGGAGTGAGTTATCAAGGAGTAAATTATCAGGTCCAGATTAGTGATTTGCCTGTAAATAGCGGTTTAAAACTGTTTTTGATTAATCTGGGTGCTTATATTCCAGACCAGTTTGGGGAAGTCCATAAATATCTGGTTGTGGCTGCCAAAAACAAGACAGAAGCTAAAGCCCAAGGTAAACTGGCAATTGAAAAAGGCTGGTATAAACCACATACCGATGCAGTGATTGATGTCGATGACTGTTTAGAGTTAAACCAGATTGATCAGAAATTTATACATTTGATCGAAGGGGATTTTGAAGCAAACAGCTTTAAGAACGATTATCTGATTGTTCCGTAATTTTAAAAATGGCTACTCGAAATGAAGTGGCCATTCTGATATTCATGAAGTGATATTGCTATAAAACTCCCGGTATTTAATTTTTTTAAATGAAATATTAGGTGTTTAAAGAGAGTTAAATATCATCTTAAACTCACTACTTTAACCAGCGAGTTGATCATTATCCTCTAGTTCTGTAATCATCCATTCATCCCCGATAAATTTCCGGTCAGCTGCCTGTCCATATTGCAGGTCGAATACTTCATTTAAGGTTGGATCACGTTGGAGGATGTGCTCTAATCCAACCAGTATATAATCCTCCTCAGCCAAGGGTTCTGCCGTCAAAAATTGCCAGTCACCATCGCGTTCATGCAATACGGTAACAATTGGCTGCTCCAGTTCCAGCCATTGCCTAGTCGTATAAATGCCTAAATTCCGTGGTTCGCGGAATTTAAACTCGGCATTGCGATCCAGCAGGGGCTGATCAAATTCAAAAACTTCCTCGAAGCCATCTTCCCAAGGAAATTTATCATTCCGATCTGTCCAGACTAATTGTAAGGCTGGAAACGCTTCATCTTGGTAATAGCTTTGCGCAATCCCAAAATAGTCACCGATATTTCTGCGATCAACTTTTAGAAACTTACAGCGGCTTTCTTTAAAAAATACATTCGGATACGTGTTACTGAGCTGGATGCGTTGACCTTTTTGAACGACCTCAGTTACATGATTCAGAATAGTTTGACTAAGTTTAGCAGTGAGTCCAAAACAGATAATTTCTGGATGCTGGAATCTTTCATACAGACCAATGCTATAGCTAAAAGGTGGAGAATAGTCAGTATGAGTGATCGAAATGATTTGTACGCCGTACTGTCGAATATTAATTCTGGTCTGATTTAATAGTCCATTGCGATCCGGGCAATGATGATCTTCTGTATGTTTCATGGTTTTTATTCTTTGAATTATTTTTTAAATGAACATACAGAAGATTTAAGCTTTCGACAAATGAAATTGTCTAAAGTTTATTTATAGTTAACTGAAACCTTCACATAATTCTGTGCTGAATACGGCAAAAAAGCTTTTTCTTTGTCGGTAAGTGGACGCACTTTTTTCACAGGGCTTCCTACATACAAGTAACCACTTTCCAAAACTTTATTTGGCGGAACAAGTGAACCCGCACCAATCATCACATCATCTTCAACAATCACATCATCTAAAATAATCGTGCCAATACCGACCAAAACGCGATTGCCAATGGTGCAGCCGTGTAATTTTACATGATGACCAATGGTGACATCTTCACCAATGATCAGTGGCGAACCTTCTGGCTTATCGGCTTTCTTATGACTGACATGCAACATGGCATGATCCTGCACATTGGAATTCTTGCCAATCCGGATATGATTGACATCACCACGAATTACGGCAAAAGGCCAAACCGAGACATTCTCAGCCAAAACCACATCGCCAACCACAATCCCCATAGGATCGATATAACAAGATTCATCAATCTGTGGGATCATGTCTAAATAAGAACGTATGTTTTGGCTCATAGTGGTCTATTCATTAAAAGTTTAAACGTCATGTATAGAGTATAAAATAAAAAGCACCCATCTGAATGAGTGCTTTGGTCTTAGTCTAAGGCTAAAACAGTCTGTTTAAACTTAAAATAAGTTACTGAAGAACTGTTTGATATGATCCAGCATACGCGCAAAGAAACCAGCTTCTTCTACAGCTTTTAGTGCAACAAGCGGTTTTTCAGCAATCACTTTACCATCAAGAGAAGCAACGTATTTACCTACCACTTGACCTTGTTTTAAAGGTGCAGTCAATTTAGGTTGAACTACGATTTGCGTTTTAATCTCATTCGCTTTGCCTTTTGGCATGGTCACATTGAAGTTTTCAGCAAGGCCGATTTGAACTTCATTTTCCTTACCAAACCACACCTTAGACTTGGCTAAGACTTGTCTGCCGGCCTGAACATTTTTAGTTTCGTAGTTTGCAAAACCCCATGCCAAAAGTTCACGTGTATGTGTTGCACGATCCTGCATAGATGGCGCACCGAAGATCACAGAGATCAAACGCATTGGACCACGTTTTGCAGAAGTCGTTAAGCAGTAACCCGCTTCATTGGTATGACCGGTTTTCAAACCATCCACACTTGGATCTGTATACAGCAGGGCATTACGGTTGCCTTGCTTGATTCCGTTAAAAGTAAATTCTTTTTCAGAATAAATCGGGTAGTACTTTGAACTGTCTTTAATGATGTGCTGTGCCAGCATGGCCATATCTTTGGCAGTCGAATAGTGACCTTCCGCAGGCATACCGGTTGAGTTTACAAAGCTGGTATTGGTCATGCCGATACGTTTTGCTTCCTGGTTCATCATATGTGCGAAGGTACCCTCGTTACCTGCAATATGTTCTGCCATTGCTTTGGAAGCATCGTTACCTGACTGGATGATGATACCGCGCAGCATCTCAAGTGCTGTTGCCGTGCCGTTTAGCGGAACATACATACATGATTCAGAACTACTACCGCGACACCATGCCGATTCGTTCATACGAACCTGTTCATCTTCAGTCAGTTCACCGCTTAATAACTTTTGTTCAATGATGTAGCTGGTCATCATTTTAGTCATTGAAGCAGGGGCTAGTTTTTCATTTTCATTTTTAGATGCGAGAATTTGCCCTGTTTCGTAGTCCATTAGCACATAAGATTTATTATTCAATTCTGGTGGTGCAGATAGGACAGTTGCTGCAAAGCTAAAACTAGGAATTAATAATAATGCAGCAAGAGCAGTTTTTTGGGTCATTTCTAGTAGGTTCCAATATCTTGATGTAAGCACGAAGAGCCTAGCATTTTAGGACAAAGCTAGGCGGACTTCTACGGTTTGCAGCGGCTTATTTCAAAAGTATTGTAAGCATGGCGGCAGAAAAAAATCAGGATTTGCTATAAGTGGTGAGTTCTGTACAAATCGCTTGATTTTTCTGCTGACCTGCTTTCTGCGCATCCTGTTGTGCTTCTTTCAGGATCGGCTGGAATTTTGTGTTTTTGCTAAGCTGATTCAAGGCTTCTACCGGGTTCTTTTGACCAGGCATATATTCACTGACCAGCTGGCTATAACCCGCTTTAAATTTATTCTGGTCTTTCACCATACCTGGACAGATTTCTGAAAGTACATAAATGGCCGCAAGCTCATGCTGAGTCACTTCTTGAATCGGAGTGACTTCAATATTGGTATCGGCTGCAAAACTTTGTGTAGTCAAAATGCTGAAAGTTGAAAGAGTAAAAATGCCAAAGGCTTTAATGAATAAATTTTTCATTGAAAATCAAAAGCTCAAATTAGAAATTAAGATGGGCTTAGATTAACTAATTTTGAAGGAATGAAAAGATTAAAAATGTAAGGAAGCAGTAAAATAATGGAGAAAATCGTTATATAAACAGGATGATGGCGCTGCATCATCCTGTCAGAAAGTCTGAATTAGATTTGTTGAGTGATCAGGTCATTACACACTGCCTGATGTTCATCTTTAGCGGTTTGCTTGGCTTCCTGGCGTGCTTCTTGAAGTGCTGACTGATATTCCTTGTCCTGCTGGATCTTGTCATAAGTCATCGATTTATCAGAATAATCGGATAAGTATTGTTTAATCAGCTGTTGAGTGTTCTGCTCAAATTTGGCATTTTTACCCACAATCCCCGGACAAACTTCAGTGAGCACTTGGACTGAAGCCAGGTCTTCCTTAATAGTCAAATCTACCTCAGCAGATAAATTTTCAGCTGAAAAAGCAGGAGAGCTCAGGCCAGCAGTCAGAGCTAAAGCCAGTGCGGCTACAGCAACCGTATTTTTAATCATCATGAACCACATATATTAAAGATGGATGTTGAACGATAAATATATATAATTCCGTGGCTAATACAAACAAATGTCCCAATCAGTCATTTTTTGGGACGAACGGGATTTTGCTGTGAATATATTGATATCAAATGATGATGGCGTATTTGCTCCGGGCATACAGGCACTAGCGCAGAGCTTAAAAGCCTTAGGCCGTGTAGTGGTTGTTGCACCTGAAAGCGAACGTAGCGGATTTTCCAGTGCATTGACCCTTGACCGTCCACTGCGACCGATTCAGATTGCTCCAGATGTTTGGGCAGTAAATGGTACTCCGGCAGACTGTGTCTATCTGGCCATGAATGGTTTGTTTGATGTCGAATTCGATCTTGTGGTGAGTGGCATTAATAGCGGTGCCAATCTGGGGGATGATGTATTGTATTCAGGAACAGTGGGGGCAGCATTTGAAGGTCGTCTAGCAAAACATCCTGCACTGGCTATTTCTTTGTGTGGGCAAAACGTGCGTGCTTATACCTCACCAGAAGATTATCGTGTTGCAGCGCAATGGGTTCATGACTTTATTGCAGCAGGTTTGCCAGCATTGCCTGAGCGTCAGATTTTTAATGTCAATATTCCGGATATCGCTGAGCTAAAAGGAACCAAAGTGACCTTCCAAGGTCGCCGTAGCCAGTCTAAACCCATTAGCAGTCATGTGGATCCACGTGGCCGTCAGGTTTACTGGATTGGTCTATCTGGTGAAGCAGTTGCAATGCCAAAGCATCAAGGAACTGAAATTGAGTCAGACTTTTTTGCCATCGCCAATGGTTATGTCAGTGTGACGCCAATCCAGATGGATGCTACAAACTATGACGTACTTCACGAATTACAGGGTCAGATTTTAAATAAAATCTAACTAATGTTATAACTTTGTGAATAGATGGACATTGCAACCTTATTTGCTGTGTTTTTTTGCTAATCTAATCGAGTTTTTTAAACCGTATAGATGTTAGAGAGGAAGATAATGTTCCTGGTGTCACCGAAACGCTTTATTGCTTTGCCTACAGGCCTGATTAAAACGTTAGTACTCACAACAGCAGTGGTTTCAGCAGTTATCGTAACTGGGTGTGCAACCAAACCTTATATTAATAATTCCGCACGTTATGCTGCAGCACCTGATTTTTATACGGTTCGTTCAGGTGACACCCTAAGTGGCATTGCAGCACGCTATGGTCTGAGCTATATCAGTGTCGCGGAAATGAATGACATTCCGGAGCCATATCGTATTTATGTCGGTCAATCGATCCGTTTGAAAAATACCAAACGCAGTACGACTACTCAAGTCGTTGATACTTCAGCACCTATCCAGCGTAAAACTGTCGTGGCTCCAACGCCGGTAACTCCAGCGCAGACCACTGTTAAAACGACACCATCAGTAACACCAAAAGTCACTACACCTGCTCCTGTGACAACTGTACCGTCATCCGGATTACGTTGGGTAAAACCATCGAATGGTGCAGTATTGCAGCAATACAATCTGGCTTCAAATATTAAGGGCATACGTTACGCAGGTAATGTTGGTGATCCGGTATTTGCTGCTGCTGATGGTCAGGTGGTGTATGCCGCTGACGGTCTAAAAGAATACGGCAATCTGGTGCTGGTCAAACATATTAATGGCTACATCACTGCGTATGCACATAACAGTAAACTTAACGTGAAAAGTGGTCAAAATGTAACCGCAGGCCAGAAGATTGCAGAAATGGGTTCAAGTGGTACAACCCGTACCATGCTTGAATTCCAGGTACGTCTGGATGGAAAACCGGTGAATCCTGCATCCGTTTTACCGAATAGTTGAATAAAAAGGTGCAAATGCTAAATTTCACCGTATAATACAATGAGTTGCTTTTATCAAAGGATGAAGCACCTCATAAGTTTAGAGGGGAATTTATGTTAGATCAACTTCGAGCAATGGGCGTATTTGCTTGTGTTGTAGAGAAAAACTCGTTTAGCGGTGCTGCACGTGAACTGGGTATTACCACCAGTGCCGTAAGCCAGCAGATTCGATCGCTGGAGCAGGACATGGAAGTGATTCTCCTGAACCGTTCCACACGAAAATTGAGTTTGACTGAAGCAGGCCAGGCTTTTTTCTATAGCTGCCAGGAAATGTTATCCGCTGCTGAACGTGGCAAAGTCCGTATCAATGAGCTACGTGATGATCTGGTTGGTGACCTGCGTATCGTTGCAACTGCAGAACTGTGTTCAATGCATGTGATTCCGGCATTGTCGCACTGGATGGCTGCGCACCGTGGTTTGACAATGCAGTTTGAAACACAAGATCAACCGCTTGACCTGAAGGATGGTCGTGTTGATATTGAACTGCGCCTTGATCAAGTCATCGACGATAGCAATGTTGAAGTCGTTCCACTTATTCAGATTGAACAGATTCTGGTAACAGCTCCGAGTTACATCAATCAATCTGTTTTAATTACACAGCCGGATGATCTGAAGCAACATGACATTTTGTCACTCAGTCATTTGAACAATCATCAACAATTTTATTTCCAGCATGTCAATACAGCCCAAAAAGTTGAACTTGAACTGAGCTCACGACTAAACACCAATAATAGTATTGTGGCGAAGTCGATGTGTCTGCATGGCAATACCATTGCCCGCATGTCATATCTGGATGTACAAAAAGATTTAATAAACGGCTCTTTGATTGAAGTCCTGCCTGAGTGGAAATTACAACCATTTACGCTATATGCAGTCATGCCAAAACGTGAACAACAACCTATAAAAATTCTCCGTTGTCTTGATACCTTGAAACAATATTTTGGCCAGTTGTCTGGCGGACGTTTGTTGCAAATCGCATCATAAACTGCAAAGAATTAAAAAAGCCGCTTGATGCGGCTTTTTATGTTTCTGGCTTTTAAGAAATTAAGCCAGATATGCTTTAATCATTTTAACCAGACGTTCAATCAGTTGATCAGCCTGTTCCTGAGTAATGTTCAGGGTAGGCAGCAGACGTACCACATTGCCTGCAGTTACGTTGATAATGGTTTTATATTCATCACGCGCGATATCTACCAGTTCGCCACATGCTTTTGGCAATTCAATACCAATCATCAGACCAAAACCACGAACAGTGACATTCTGATCACCAAGCTGGCTACAAAGTTGCTCAACGATATAAGCACCTTTTTCTGCTGCATTCGTCACGATATTTTCTTTTTGCATAATATCAAGGATGGTATAAACAATACGTGAACCTAGTGCTGTACCGCTGTAGGTTGAACCATGGTTCCCGGCAGTTAAAACACCAACACCACGTCCTTGGGTCATCACCGCACCAATCGGAAAACCATTACCCAGACCTTTTGCAGTGGTCAGTACATCTGGAACAATGTTGGTATGTTGATATGCAAAATATTTACCGGTACGGCCATTACCTGTCTGAACTTCATCCAACATCATCAGCCAGTTATGCTGGTTGCACAGTTGACGGATTTCTTCCAGGTAGCTGAAGCCTTGTGGTGCAGTATTGACACCGCCTTCACCTTGAATCGGTTCAACGAAAACAGCTACGATGTCAGGGTGATTAATTGCTGCTTCCTGAATCGCTTCGATATCACCAAATGGTACGCGGATAAAGCCTTCAACCAGCGGTCCGAAACCTTCCTGAACTTTTTTGTTACCTGTCGCTGAGAGGGTAGCCAAAGTACGACCGTGGAAAGAGTGGTCAGCCACAATGATTTTTGGTGTAGCGATGCCTTGCATATGGCCAAATTTACGTGCAATCTTGATTGCACCTTCATTGGATTCTGCACCGCTATTCGAGAAGAAAATTTCTTCCATGCCTGAAACTTCAGCCAGTTTTTGTGCAGCAGCAGTCTGCCATGGTACTTCAAACAGGTTGCTGGTGTGAATCAGGGTGGTGGCCTGTTCAGCAATTGCTTCAGCAAGTACCGGGTGGGCATGACCCAGCCCACATACTGCAATTCCGGTCAGAGCATCTAGATACTCAGTACCATCTTCAGTATAAAGATAAGCACCTTGTCCTCGGACAAAACTGATCGGCTGACGGCCAAATACCGGCATCAAGTGTGAAGGTTGATCAGTTTGCACAGGAGCAAGGGTAATATTCTTCATGACTAACTCTTATCTGTTAGGTGGATTGAAAATTGAAGTCATAGATGCCATATATAGACATAACGACAGGACCTATATAAGCAAAATCTCAAACAGAATAAAAGCTGAATTGTAAATAAAACATGAAATATTATTTTAGACATACTGTTTTAGTTCATTTTGAGTATAATGCGAAGCAGATTTATTGAGGATATATCAATGACTGAACAAGCACGCGATACAGAAGCGTTAATTCGTGACCAAATTGCCAAACACGCAGTACTTCTTTATATGAAAGGCACACCACAATTCCCACAATGTGGTTTCTCTGCTCGTGCGGTTGAAGCACTCAGTCAAATTGGTCGTCCATTTGCTTATGTGAATATTCTGGAAAACCCAGACATTCGCGCAACTCTTCCAGTTATTGCGAACTGGCCAACTTTCCCACAATTGTGGATCAATGGTGAATTGATCGGTGGTAGCGATATCATGCTCGATATGTTCCAGAAAGGTGAATTGAAGTCTTTAGTTGAACAATACAGCCCGGCACCTGAAGCTTAATAGATTTATTAGACTTGCAGATGTTAAAAAGCGCTTCCAGAGAAGCGCTTTTTTATGACTGAAATTTAACACTTAAAATGGAAAAGGGCAGGATTAGTTTTCTGCCTTATTCTCAGAGGTTTCAGATTGTTCCAGTTCTTTTGATTCAGCCGCAAGTGCTGCTGCAAGCGCATCTGGATCTGCCTGAATATCCTTTACTGGTGCTTTGTCTTTTTTCTTTTTCTTCTTTTTTTTCTTTTTCTTTGGCTCTTCTTCCTCAAGCTCGGCACCATCTTCAATAGCTTGCCAGTAATCCAGTTGCTCCATCACCGCAGCATAAATTGAATGCTTGCTATAGCGGCCTTTCTTGTCCAAGGTACCGACTGGACGTGCCATTAGAATTTCCAGTGCTTGATCGATGGTATCAATCGCATGGATATGGAACTGACCTGCTTCAACTGCTGCAATTACATCTTTACGCAGCATCAGATGCTGCATGTTCTGACGCGGAATGATGACACCTTGCTTGCCAGTCAAGCCTTGCAGTTTGCAGGCATCAAAGAAACCTTCAATCTTGGCATTTACCCCACCAATTGGCTGTACCTGACCGAGCTGGTTCATTGAACCGGTAATCGCCCAAGACTGGTCAATTGGCAACTGACTAATGGCTGAGATCAATGCAGAAAGTTCAGCCACAGTAGCGCTGTCACCATCTACCTGACCGTAACTTTGTTCAAACGCCAGAGCTGCAGAGAAGTGCAGGGTTTGTTCACGACCGAAATGTGCTTTCAGGAAAGACGCCATCAGTAATACGCCTTTGGCATGTAGTGAACCACCGAGTTCCACGCTGCGTTCGATATCCAGAATGTCACCACCACCTTGATAGACCGATGCAGTTAAACGTGAAGGTAAACCGAATTCCACGTCCGCATAGTGAATAACGGACAGGGCATTGATCTGACCAAGACGATGGCCACGTGTCTCAATCAGCTGGGTACCACGAGACAGATCTTGCCAATATAGCTCACGTAAATAGCCTAAGCGATATTTGCGATGATCCAGGGCAGTGTTGATGTGTTTTTCTGAAACCATTTTGTCATCAGCTTTAAAGGCATGATGATGCGCTTCACGAATCAAATCACCCAAAGTCAGCGCATGTAATGACAAGGAGCTTTGGTCTTCAGCCTGACGGCTTGAATCAGTCAATAAGGCAGCCAAGGCAGAACGGTCAAAAGGCAACAGTTTGTCTGCCTGAACGTAATCAGCAATGAGCTGCATATAGGCCTGCTCATTTTCGTCATTACGTTGTAATGTATCTGTAAAGTCAGCACGGATTTTAAAGATACTGCCCAGCTCAGGTTCGAGCTCCAGAATTTCATAATAGATTTCTGGTTCAGCTAGTAACACGATCTTGATATCAAGTGGAATCGCCGCTGGCTCAATCGAAATACTGCCCGTTAGCGTTAGCATATGTTCTAAAGAAGACAGTTTCAGCTGACCAGATTTCAATGCACGTTTTAGGCCTTGCCATGCATACGGTTGTTCTAAGAGTTGCTCAGCTTCAATCATCAGGAAGCCGCCATTGGCACGATGCATTGAGCCTGGACGGATCAAGGTGAAGTCAGTGGTAATCGTACCGTTCTGGGTTAACTGTTCTACATGACCGAGCAGGTTGTAATGGGTTGGGAAATCTTCAAAGATTACCGGCGCACCGCTGTTTGGCTTATATGTCACAATGACATTGGCCTGATAACGGGACGGCACACGACTGAACAGGCCAGGAGTAAAGTCATCTTCTTCCTGTTCCAGCACAATCTCGACATTATTAATGATGTCTTCCGCATAGAATTTCAGATATTTATCCAGGCCTTCCACATCTTTAAATTTAGCCAGCATCTGTTCAACACGCGGTACAACCACCTGTTTGGCAATCTCACGGTTGAGTACCTGTACACGGTCACGGGCATCATCTTCCAGATCACCGAGGTGCAGGCCCAGGCGTTCCAGTTTTTTATCCATGTAACGCATGTTGGATGCAATTTCAGCACGATCTTTATTGCTCAGTGCATTCAGATCATCTTGTGTCATTTCCTGCAGCTTGTCATCTTTGAGATGAACCGGTACGAAGCAGTGCTCATCATTGCGAGAGATCAGCTTTAGATCGAATTCTTCACCTTCACGGGTCAGTTCAATCAGCGCTTGCTGCTGCTCATCACCGGTTTGCTGACGGATCATCTCAATACGGTTGTAATAGGTTTCCGCAGTAAAACGACGTTCCAGCTGTTTAAGAATGGTTTGCCAGCTTTGATGCAGCATTGCCTGGAATTTAGGACCTTGACCTGCAGGAAACTGCAATGCAATCGGCTGACGGGAATTCTGGAAATTATTAACATACACCCAGTCATTTGGTGTTGCTACTGTTTTGGCATGTTGCTGTAGCAGACGTTTGACCATGGTGCGCTTGCCAAGACCTGCGGTTCCGACAGCAAAAATATTATAGCCTGAATATGGCAGGGCAATCCCGGCTTCAACTGAGGCACGTGCACGATCCTGACCAAGAAAATTATTGAGTGGTTTAATACGCTTGGTCGACGCCGGAATTTTATCCAGTTTTGGAATATGTGTCAGTTGCGTGGGCGGCAAGCGGGTTTTTTCAAGAGTAGGTTGTATTTCGCTTTGTTCAAATGCTGTCTTTAATAGTTCAGCATGGTTTTGTTGTGCAGTTAGGGTAGTGTTAATCGTATTGGCGGTTATTGAAGAATGAATTTGATCGAGTCTCTGGGTCACTGTTGATGTCCAAAACGAAATAGTGCATTAATGATTTAAGGTATACAGAATTAGCCGGAAAATTCAAGCCAACATGTCGCTTTTGGCGTAAAAAAATAAAATGATCTATGCAGAGAAAATGGTAAATCTTGTTGAAAGATCCTGTATTAAAGGATTGAATAGCAACTACTGGTTTTTTGCGGAAAATAATAAAGCAATGACAACACAAACGACGGGTTGGAAATCCGCCTTTACAGCCTTCTTGGATCGGCGTGCGCTGATCATGCTGTTTCTGGGTTTTTCAGCCGGTGTACCGATTCTCCTGATTTTTTCAAGTCTGTCTCTCTGGCTCGGTGAAGCGGGTATTAGTAAAAGTGCAGTAACTTTCTTTAGCTGGGCTGCCTTGGGTTATTCCTTTAAGTTTGTCTGGGCACCACTGATTGATGAACTACCAGTGCCATTCCTGACTAAGGCTTTAGGTCGACGTCGTGCCTGGTTGCTGATCGCCCAAATTCTGATTGTCTGCGCGATCTGTATTATGGCTTTTTCAGATCCGGCTTTAGGACAACTACATCTTCAGCAGATGGCGCTTGGTGCAGTCTTGCTTGGCTTTTCCGCAGCAACTCAGGATATTGTGATTGATGCCTACCGTATTGAACTGGCAGAAACTCAGATGCAGACCGTGCTGGCTGCAACTTATAACGCAGGCTACCGTATTGGTATGATTGTCGCTGGTGCGGGCGCATTGTTCCTTGCCGCTTACCTAGGTACCGCAAAAGGTAACTATATTTATGATGCCTGGAAATGGACCTATTTGGCCATGGCTGCGGTGATGTTGGTGGGGATTATCACGACGCTGTCAATCCGTGAACCGCAGGTCGATCGTGTACGAAAAACCTATATACGCAGTGATTATTTCCGCCTGGTCGGGGTGTTTTTTGTCGCGGTCATTAGCTTTGTATTGAGCTATGTATATTCAGGTAATCTGGTGAGCATGTTGACTGAACAGTTTGCCATTCAGGATACCTTTGCATTATTTACTTTTGAATCTTTGCGTTTTATCGGATCTGGTGCAGTCGCATTCGGTGTGGGTGCCGCCTTGGTGAAAATGGGTGCGGTGAACCGGGAAATGGCCTATGAAACCTGGGTCAATCCTGTTGCAGATTTCTTCAAGCGCTATGGCCTAAAACTGGCTTTGGTCCTGTTATTGCTGATTGGTTTTTATCGTGTTTCAGACATTATTGCTGGTGTGATTTCTAATGTGTTCTATCAGGACATGAACTTTAGCAAGGAGCAGATTGCTGAAGCAGTGAAGGTCTATGGGGTGATTTTTTCCCTCTTAGGTGGTTTCCTGGGAGGATTATTGGCCCAGAAGATGAATATCATGAAGCTGATGTTTGTCGGTGCCATTCTGGCCTGTTCTACCAATCTGATCTTTATTGGTTTGGTTAAATCCGGGCAACAGCTAAATCCGGTAGATATTCAGGTTGGACAGCAACGCTATCAGGCAGACACGGATGAAGTTGGTTACTGGAAAGTGAAAGTACCCGTACAGGTACTGGCTGATGCCAAGCAGATTCAGGTTCAGGCGGCTTATGCCAATGCTAATACGACTGATAGTACAGTTAGTCTGTCCATGCCATATTTGCTGCAGACATCAGGTAATGCACAGCTGCAGATTCTACCAATTACCAGCGACAATACCCTTCATGCTAATGAAGAAGGGAGTATTGTGGTTCGTGGTCAATATGTCGGTGAAGCTTTACAAGATAATCAAAAGATCATTTATGAACTGAATGATGAGCGTTTTGAAGCCAAGCTGGTAGAACAGGGGGTGTTTAGTACAGCTATTCCAGCAGAAAAACTGAAATCTGCGCCAGCGCATTTAATCAGTGTGGTATTGATGGAGGATGAGCGAGCTGTTCAGCAAGTGACACATGTCTATCAGACGAGCAATGATGCTAAAAATACCAAGATGCTTGATGTCGATATCCAGCCACTGGTTCCTGTGGATGTGAATCGTAATACTGATATTGAAGTGACAGGCAAGGTGATCAAGCCATATAGCGATGCCTGGCTGTATTTTGCGATTATCGTCGACAACCTAGCTGCCGGTCTGGCAGGTGCAGCATTTATTGCCTTCTTATCCAGCTTGACCAGCGTATCTTTCACTGCAGTCCAATATGCGATTTTTAGCTCACTTATGACACTAACCCCTAAGATTTTAGGGGGATATTCAGGTACTATAGTCACCAATATCGGTTATCCGAACTTCTTCCTGATGACCACATTGATTGGGATTCCGATTCTCATTCTAGTGGTCTGGGTTGGAAAATTACTCGGTGAACACCAACAACAATCTGGCAATAAGGATGAATAATATGCGCATGCTGCATACCATGTTACGTGTAGGCAATCTGGAACAGTCACTAAAGTTCTATACTGAAGTTCTTGGTATGACTTTACTTCGTAAGCGTGATTATGAAGAAGGTCGTTTTACCTTGGCTTTTGTGGGTTATGGCGATGAGGAAAATCACACTGTGCTTGAACTGACCCATAACTGGGATACAGAAAGCTATGACTTAGGCAATGGCTACGGTCATATTGCGATTGCAGTCGATGATGCTTATAAAGCCTGTGAAGAAATCAAGGCTCGTGGCGGCAAGGTGGTTCGTGAAGCAGGTCCAATGAAAGGCGGTGTAACCGTTATTGCATTTGTCGAAGATCCAGATGGTTATAAAATTGAACTGATTCAGCAGGACCATAATGCACGTAACAACTAAGTGTTAGTTAGATAGCATGATATATGAAATGTATTCATGTATAGATGAAAAGATTACATCAATCTGAATGCATAGCCTGGGCCCGGTATCTGTTAAGATAGCCGGGCATTTTTATATCAAACAATAAAATCTAAGGGATGAAGGGATATGCTTAAGTTATTGGCATTGGACCGTTTTACTATACTGCTTTTTATAATGGTGATACTTGCCAGTTTTGTTCCGGTATCAGGACAGGCGGCTGAAGTCTTTTCATCTATTACCACAATTGCCATTGCTATCTTATTCTTTCTGCATGGTGCCAAGTTATCACGTGAGGCCGTAGTTGAAGGATTGATGCACTGGAAGCTACATACCTTGGTGTTCGCATTTACTTTTGCGCTGTTTCCTATAATTGGTCTGTTGGCCAAGCCGGTCCTGGTTCCGTTATTGGGTCAGGAGCTGTACTGGGGCTTCCTGTTTATGTGCTTCCTGCCATCAACAGTACAGTCTTCGATTGCCTTTACTTCAGTGGCACAGGGTAATGTCGCCGGTGCAGTGTGTAGTGCCTCATTTTCCAATATTGTCGGTATGTTTATTACCCCGGTATTAGTAGCCTTTTTTATTTTGGGTCAGTCACAACATGGTTTTGATCCCACCTCATCCATTATGCAGATCACTTTACTGCTTCTGGTGCCGTTTATCCTTGGACAAATTCTGCGTCCTTGGGTATTTCCACAAATGAAGAAAATGCCAGAAATTGTTAAGGTTTTTGATCAGGGTTCGATTCTCATGGTGGTGTATGGCGCGTTCAGTAGTGCTGTTGTGGCAGGGCTGTGGCATCAGGTAAGCTTATCGACCTTATTACTGCTCATTATTGCCTGCTCAGTCTTACTGACTTTGGTGATGCTGCTGGCCCTGTTTGTGCCACGCTGGATTGGTTTTGATAAAGCGGATCAGAAAACTATTTTTTTCTGCGGTTCCAAGAAAACTTTAGCCAGCGGCGTGCCGATGGCACAAATTCTGTTTATTGGTCAGCCAATTGGCATGATTGTATTGCCGATCATGATTTTCCATCAGATTCAGCTGATGGTTTGCGGCATTGTTGCCAATATGTGGGCCAAACAGGTTGCAGTTAAAACTGAAGAATAATTCGCTTATTAAATTTGTTTCACGTATAATATTGCCCAACTTGTTGTGCTTAGCTCTGACGGTATCCGTCTCGGTGGGCCAAAAGAATGGTCTGTTGTGGTGTTGATCTGCCTGAATTTGATTCTGGCCTTTCCTCAGTTTCTGAGAGTGATCAATTGCGATGACAGCAAAACCTTCTTGATCTTTATGGAGAATCGACCATGCGCGCCGATATTCACCCAAAATATGAAAAACTAGTTGCTACTTGTTCATGTGGTAACGTAATCGAAACTCGTTCAGCTGTTGGTAAAGAAACGCTTTACCTAGACGTATGTTCAGCTTGCCACCCATTCTACACTGGTAAGCAAAAGAACGTTGACACTGGCGGTCGTATCGACAAGTTCAAACAACGTTTTGCTGGTATGTCACGTTCTGTTAAACGTTAATACCCAAAATGAAAAAAACGGGCAAATTGCCCGTTTTTTTGTGCCTGAAATTTGTGGATTTACAATATTCAGGCTTTTTACAGAAGCTTAGCGCTCCTGTACATCAATTAAATGATCCAGTTTTTTCTGGAAGTAATCACCTTGAATGAAGCGTGCATCGACATTCCAAGCATTAGCAAAAGAAGTCATATCATTCAGTTCACGTAACAGGAGATAAACCGGTTTGATTTCCAGGTATCGAGTGATTTTTTCCTGAAGTTCCTCGGTGTTGGAATTCAATTGTGCAGTGAGCTGTGGATGGATCGTTAAGGCATTTACATCCATTTCACGGAGCAAGGTTTCACTATACATCGAATTGCCGAATTCACGAATTGCAATCTCTGCGCCATGGTCACGCAGAATACGGATATATTTCTGCGCATCCTCGCGGTTCAGAATCAGATCCTCTTCAGCAAATTGTAAAGTGAGAGGATGCTTTAATTTACTGCGAATAATCGTAATCAGCTTGGAGATAAACTCAGGAAAACTACGGTCTTTGAAGAGCACGGCACGATTCAGGTTTACGATCAAGCGGGCTTCAGGATATTGGGTGATAAAGTTATGCAGTTGCTTGCAAGACTCAACCAGAATCCAGCGATCTAGCTTGATTGAAAGTTCATCATCTTCACGCAGTTCCAGCAGCTTGGAAATATCCTGCCATTTATTTTCAAAAATAAAACCGCTGGTAACCTCATAGGTATACAGATTGCTATCTTCCTTGTCATACAGCTGCTGATATTTCAGATGGATTTCGCCACGCTCCAAGCATTGACGCAGTGCATGCAGGATTGAACCTGGCATCGCTACAGGTGCTGCGGCTGTAGCTGGTGTTACAGGCGTTGGAACTGGTGCAGATACTGGACTAGAGGCTGACTGGGCTGCAGCTGATTCGGCAATACTGAACTCCAGACTTGGAACAGCTTCTGCAGGTGCAAGCATATCCGATGGAATATCCAGCACAAATTCGGAAGACTGTTGTGCTTGAGGTAATGGTGTAGAGAAGGCACGAGCAATATGCTGATCCAGCTGTGCCTCATCATGTAGTTCACCGTCGAGTTTGGTATAACCGATGCGTAAGTTCAGAGAGCAGGTCTGCTGATTGACTGTAATCAACTGCGGTTTGGTTAATGCAGCTAACCCAATCAGTTTAGATTCCAGAATTTCCTGAGAATCGGCCTGAATGACACCGACCAGGACATCATGTTCCAGTTTAAACAGCGATACACGAACCTGTTCTTTCAGGAAGTTCTTAACTTCATGGAAGTAGCCTGTGTAGATCGCCCAATCTGCATTGAGAATTTGAGACTCATAAGCAGCAAAAGAGAAGGTGATCAATGCATTGGCATTGGCAGGCTCGCGGTTCAGCTCGCGTTTTAGTAATTGTAACGTACTTGGCTTGACTGCTGCTTTTTCAGTTGTTGTAGCAGATTGAGTTTTCGCAGTATCAATCGTTAGCTGTAAAGCATCTTCTTCACTGGTAGAAGCCAGGAACTCAAGCTTGAGGGGGTTGACTGCAGCAATCTTTGGATTGGTTGAATGAATTTCAAAACCACCCAGCTCGAACTGACCTTGGGAAATTTTCTTAAAACGGGTCTTAAATTCGTTTAGATCTTGTGGCTGTAACAGATCGAGTAAAGGCAAACCGATAATGTCATCTTCAGAATTCAGGCCAAACAGTTTCAGGTAATCTTCATTGGTCTGAATGTGAATGCCTTCCTGAATGGTGGCTACCGCTTTGTTACTGTCCTCAACCAGTAATTGTGCCTGAGTTTGTACTGTTTCCAGCTCTTCTATTAAATGTTGCTGCGACTGGGTCAGACGGCTGAAAGACAGGGCACGTACCAGACCGAGGTAAAAGCGTTCTGGATATTCCAGATTCAAAATGTCATACACACCTTTCTGGATATAACCGGTATATTGATTAGCCTGATAGTCATCAGGTTTAAGCAGCAGAATCGGCAAGTTTGGCTGTTTCGATAGGCGTACCAGACTGAGTGCCTGTTCATATTTCAGGTCATACGCACGGCCAAAGATGATCAGGTCCCAGTTGAAATTCAACTGCTTTTCAAAGTTCTGCAGGTCATCCAGTAGAACTGCATCCACCTGATATTCATTGGCGGTCAACAGATCACGAATCTGGTTAAATCTAATTTGATTATCATCAATAATCAGTAAACGTGTTTCTGTACGTTTTAACTTTTTAGACAATAATGGATTTCTCACTTCAATGCTTCCCATAAGTCGTGATTATTGATTTCATTCATTTGCTTGTGAATAAAGCCTTTAATGATCTGTTCTTCCTGATCATTCAATAATTCATAGTCAAATCGAATAAAGCTTTGTGTGATCAGCTGTGCTTTGGTCAGATAGATTTTTATTTCACGACCATCAACACGCAGGTGAATCGTCTGTTTTTCCCTAAACATCTGTACACCTGACACAATAACACTATTCGAAATCTGATCTAGTTGGGTTATCTGTACCAGTAAAGCTGGCTGATAATTTTTCAGATGACGGTCGGTCCGTGCATAAACTGCACATGGGAACAGGTCTTGCGCCAGAATTTCCAAGCCTAGTTCCAGACTTTTTTCTGTTGACTGTTTGATCCAGCGGATCACACCACCACGCCATTGGCTTTGGGCATTTTCCTGAACCAGAATAAATTCGCCGGTTTTCAGATTCGATGGGGTAAAGCCGGTCCACTTAATCCGGTAACCATTGACGCTGATGTCCAGCACTTCGGCATGGTGAATCTGCTTGGCTTCACGATCTAAGGCTTTGATATGACTAAATGAACCTGGTACGGCATTTTCTGATGCACTGATAAAGCTACTTTCACTCTGGAAGTTATAGCCGCCTTCAACATCTAGGGTTTCATGGAAGTTTTTGCCCTGAGACAGATAGAAATGTGCAGCAGACAAACCAAAACAGATATTGATATGCGCTGAGTATTCATAACGCTCATGACGACGTTCCATGGTTGTGGTCAACAGGTTATAAATATGAAAATGCAGCGCTGGGGTGAGGAACAATTTCTCATTACGCGACAGATACTGGGCATTTTTGGTTTGTGTACCCGCCAGATGTTCCATCAGGTTCTGAGTGGCAATAAATATGCTCGGCTTGAAATGATCATTCAGACGCGAGTTATATACCGGTGGCAAGTCTTTGCTGCTATCGACTGCATAGCGGGACAGGGTAGTCTCTTTAGGTAAAACCTGAACCAGTTTGGCCCAGTCAAAACTGCAAAGATACAATCCCTGAATTTCTGCCGGTCGGATTTGATGAGTATTGAAGATTTCCAGCAGGATCAGCTGTGCATACGCATTCGAAATATTCTGTAGCTCATGCTGAGTACCCAAGACCTGATTGATATTGCTCTGATGGAAATTATTTTGCATTGCAATTTCAAGCAGCTGATGAGCTGCAAGCCATTGGCCCATCACTGGCTTGCCATACAGCATATGCTGTTGATACAGCAGCAGGCTGAGCTGTTGTAAGGCATAGTAAATCGAAACCATACGTGCTGTGGTCAGACTTTTCTTTTTTCCCAGTTTAAATAAGGAAAAACTGCTGTGATTCAGCTCATGATTACAGCGCTTGGCAATATCAATATAGGCCTTGGCAAAATGACTACGCAGCAGCATTGCCAGTTCAATAATCTGGTCATTACGGTCAGTAGTAATCAGGCCTTGATTAACAAAGTGTTTTTCCAGGCTGGTCAGTACATTTTCAAGAGTCGGATGCAGTACCTGAATTAGGTCAAAACGCAGGGTTTCAGAACACTTCAGTTCAGAGATTTCCAGTAGGGCACTGAACAAGGACTTGGAGGATGTCCCCAGTTGCAGGATCGAAATTCCTGCCACCCATTCCTGCAAGGCTTTTACATTGGCTGGACAAAAGCTCAGTTGATCCAGTTTAAGTTCCGTCGGCGTTTGAAAAATATCTGAATTATGTTTACTCATTTATTATTTAACTCAAAATGTTGAAACCCCAAAAAGCGGTGTCTTATTTTTTTCGCCCGCAATTTCCCGAACAAGTTTAGGTACCAAATACCCGGGTAAGTTCGCTAAAACTTCTGTATAAATCTCGTTTATATGCTTAGGTGACAAATCAAAATGATGCGCCCCTTTTACTTTATCAAGTACATGTAAATAATACGGCATCACTCCGGCTTCAAACAAGCGATAACTTAAATCGACCAAAACTGGTGCAGTATCATTTACTCCTTTGAGTAACACTGCCTGATTAAATACGGTAATCTGTTGCTGAACCAACTGATTCAGTTTGCTACAGGTGTAATCATCCAGCTCAGATGCATGATTTGAGTGTACCACCAGAATAATACGTAGCCTACTGTTTTTTAACATGCTTGTCAGCTCGTCATCGATTCTGCTTGGGATTACAATCGGAACTCGTGAATGTATTCTTAAGAATTTAAGTTGAGTTAAAGTTTCCAGACGTTCAATCCAGAGTTTTAATTTCCGGTTAGAAAGAGTGAGTGGATCACCACCACTCAGGATCACTTCATTAATATCTGGCTGGCTTAGCAGATAGCTTTTAATATTTTCCCAGTCTTCATTTTTAGGTAAATTTTCTTGATAAGGAAAGTGACGTCTAAAGCAATATCGGCAATGTACGGCACAGGCTCCGGTCAGGGTCAGCAGAAAACGTGACTTATATTTATGTAGGACGCCTGGCTGCTGGTTAGCCTGTTCTTCACCCAAAGGATCAGTAACAAAACCCGGATGCTCTTCCAGTTCCAGATGATGTGGCAGGACTTGCAGTAACAGGGGGTCAAGTGGATTGCCAGTCTGCATTTTGCCAACAAAAGCACGTGGTACCCGTAACTTGAATTGTTCTGATGCCAAAATTGCGCCAGAAAGTAGCTGCTCAGGTGAGAGTTTCAGTTGTTGTAATAATTCCTGCGGGTTTGTGATCAAGTCACTCAGTTGTGACTGCCAGTTTTGTTCCTGATAGAAAAAGTCTGTCATGTGGGAAGAATAAAGTAAAAGTGGAAGCGATGAAGCTGAAGCGATTAGTTTAACAGTTTATATATAGTATGAATGTGCCTGTATTGGATAAAGTTTGACGTATTAGTTGAGCAGATTATATAAAGCTTTGTCTTAATGATCAGCAGATGGTAGGAACTGAATAATTTGTTCAATGGTATGTCTGACTGTAACTTAGTCAGTGAAGGTCTGTTAAATAGGAATTTTTCGTTGCGGCATGGTGTATTGGTCATTTAGAATACGCAACATTAAATGAATGTGCATGTGGCAACTACATGTTCGTGTCAGACTTGCTAAATGACATTGCAACAGCCCATAGCATCAATAGATTAAAGTTAGTAAGTTTGGAGTGCGCCAGTCATGGCCTATTATTCTACGAATGATTTCAAGTCAGGCCTTAAGGTTATGCTTGATGGTAACCCATGTTCAATCATGGAAAACGAATACGTAAAACCAGGTAAAGGCCAGGCCTTCAACCGCGTAAAATTACGTAACCTTAAATCAGGTAAAGTGTTAGAAAAAACATTTAAATCTGGTGACTCACTAGAAGCTGCTGACATCGTAGAAGTAGAAATGGAATACTTGTACAACGATGGCGAAATGTGGAACTTCATGGATCCAGTATCTTTTGAACAGATTGCAGCAGATAAAATCGCGATGGGCGATGCAGCAAAATGGTTAAAAGATGACTCCAATGAAAAATGTACCATCATGCTTTGGAATGGCGTTCCTTTAACAGTGAATGCACCAAACTTTGTGGTATTGCAAATCGTTGAGACTGATCCAGGTGTACGTGGTGATACTTCTGGCGGTGGCGGTAAGCCAGCGAAACTGGAAACAGGTGCGGTAGTACGTGTTCCATTATTTGTTCAGCAAGAAGATAAAGTTCGTGTTGATACACGTACAGGTGAATACCTAGAACGTGCATAATGGTCTGAAAATAGACTATTATCAAAGGGGATGATGAAAATCATCCCCTTTTTTATGCCAAAGTCTTAGAGGCAACAAAAAAGAACAGGCGTAAAGTCGCAAGGGAAAACAGCAGTACCTCGAACAAAAAGAATCACGCTGATTTAAATGCAACAGATATGAGGGATTGAATGGAAACTTTACAACAGAAGTCGAGCATGACTTCGAAAATTATGTGGCTCCTTGTAGCCATTGTCGGGGCAGTATCCTTTGGGATTCTTGCACTTAGCCGTGGAGAGCATGTCAATGCAGTCTGGCTGGTGCTGGCAGCTGCCTGTGTATATAGCATCGCTTACCGTTTTTACAGTTTATTTATTGCCAATAAAGTTTTTGAACTGAATGAGCGCCGTTTAACGCCTGCCCATCGTCTGGCTGATGGTCTGGACTATGTACCCACCAATAAAGGGGTGCTTTTCGGTCACCACTTTGCCGCGATTGCCGGTGCAGGTCCACTGGTGGGGCCAATTCTGGCAGCACAAATGGGTTATTTGCCGGGCACGATCTGGCTATTAGTCGGTGTGGTACTTGCCGGTGCAGTTCAGGATTTTCTGGTACTGTTTATTTCAACTCGTCGCGATGGTCGTTCACTTGGTGAAATGGCCAAACAGGAACTAGGTACTTTTGCCGGTATTATTGTCATGCTCGGTGCCTTAGGCGTGATGATTATCATCTTGGCGGTATTGGCGCTAGTCGTTGTCAAAGCTTTAACCAACAGCCCATGGGGTGTATTCAGTATTGCTGCGACGATTCCGATTGCAATATTCATGGGTATTTACATGCGCTTTATCCGACCAGGACGAATCGCAGAAGTCTCCATTATTGGTTTCGTGTTGATGATGCTCGGCATTATCTACGGTGAAACTATTGCTCAACATCCATACTGGGGTCCATTCTTTACTTTGTCAGGTACTGAACTGACTTGGGCATTGATTATCTACGGTTTCATTGCTTCTGTATTGCCGGTATGGTTGCTACTTGCACCGCGTGATTACTTATCTACCTTCCTGAAAATTGGCGTGATTGCGGGTCTGGCGATTGGTATTCTGTTCGCGATGCCAGAAATGAAACTGCCAGCAATTACCAAATTTATTGATGGTACTGGTCCTGTATTTGCAGGTTCCATGTTCCCATTCCTGTTTATTACCATTGCCTGTGGTGCGATTTCCGGTTTCCATGCACTGGTTTCATCAGGAACCACACCAAAGCTGGTCAACAACGAACGTGATATCCGCATGATCGGTTATGGCGGTATGTTAATGGAATCTTTTGTGGCGATCATGGCCTTGATCTGTGCTGCGATTCTGGATCCAGGCATTTACTTCGCGATTAACTCGCCAGTCGCATTACTTGGTACTACGGCAGAAAGTGCAGCAGAAGCAGTACGAACCCTTGGTTTCGTAGTAACCCCTGAAGCCTTGACTTTGCTGGCGCAGGAAGTCGGTGAAAACTCGATTCTGTCGCGTACTGGTGGTGCACCGACTTTCGCGATTGGTATGGCGCATATCATTACCGAAATCTTCAATAGCCGTGAAATGATGGCATTCTGGTATCACTTTGCGATTCTGTTTGAAGCATTATTCATCCTGACTGCTGTTGACGCCGGTACTCGTGCCTGTCGCTTTATGGTTCAAGATACCGTAGGTATCGTGATTCCTGCAGTAAAACAGTCACATAATTTCTTTGGTAATTTATTAGGTACAGCTGTCGCTGTCGCTGGTTGGGGCTTCTTCGTTTATCAAGGCGTGGTCGATCCACTCGGTGGGATTAACAGTTTATGGCCACTGTTTGGTATCGGTAACCAGATTCTGGCTGCAATGGCACTCATTCTGGGTACCGTCATCCTGTTTAAGATGAAAAAACAGAAATACGTTTGGGTGACGATTATTCCAACTGTATTCCTGTTCATTACCTCAATGACTGCAGGCTGGCAAAAGATTTTCCACGAAAATCCGAAGATCGGTTTCCTTGCGCAAGCTGACCGCTTTAACACGGCAATTGCCAATAATGAAATTCTGGCACCAGCAAAAACCGTGGCTGAGATGCACACAGTGGCATTGTCGAATCAGATCAATGCGGGTCTATGTGCTTTCTTTATGATTGTTGCTTTCGTCATGCTATTTGCTGCAATTGGTGTGATTCGCCGTGCTTTGGCAAATCCGGAACCAACTGTACATGAAGCTGAAGCGATTTATCGCGATCCTGCTGAGATCAAACCTACAGCACATCACTAAGGAGACTGGTATGAATCTGAAATTTGCCAAAGGCGGAAAAGCGGTGATCTACAAGATCATTAAAATGACCGTCATGTCGCAAAAGGATTTAATCCTGAACCCGAAAAACTGGTCACGTATTGCGACCCTGTGGCAACGTTTGCAGCAGAGTTTCCGTTTGATGGTCGGAGTGCCTGATTATCAGACCTATCTGGAACATATGAAAAAACATCATCCAGATTTGGAAGCGATGGATGCTAAAACTTTCTATCGTCATTGTGTGGATGCACATTATCCCTCTGCTGGCGGTGGCATGAAAAAATGTCCATGTTAATGAATCAATAAAAAAAGTGCCTTTCGGGGCACTTTTTACATTTTACGAAAGCTAGAGAGATTAAATATTAGATGGTTATACAAGTCTATGCGCTGATTTATATTTATCATCAAGTTTAAACTTTATACAAATAACTTAAAAATATACTTTTAAGATATGGCTTTTATACCTGTAAAAAATATGAATAATCAATTCATTTCATAACTTTGAAAATGTAGAGCAACCCAATTAGATTGCTTGAGGCAATTTATCTTTATTGAAGGATTAAACTATATTTCAATCAGCTTCTAACTTGAGAAAAGTTAATTTCCGAGATTGAAACTTTTAAATGAACCACTTTTTATTGGATATTTCTGATGATTAGGTAAATGACTCAGTGTAAAGATATATTATTGGTCTTTAGTGTGGTTTAAATTCAGTGTATGTTAATCACAAGTATCTATTTTAATGAGAAAATTTGTGATGTGGGGCGTAAAGCAAAAAGCAAATCATGATATAGCGCACATAAATACTCAGCTTGAACAGCAAATTGCCAGCTATGCTCCCAGCATTGAAAAATTCCTTAAAGAAATTAATGCAATTGTGCTGGATAAACAGGCACAAACCCGGCTGGCATTGTGTTGCCTGATTGCTGGTGGACACGTTCTGTTTGAAGATTTGCCGGGTTTAGGTAAAACCACATTGGCAAGCAGTCTATCTCATCTTGCCGGCTTAAAGTTTCAACGGATTCAGTTTACCAATGACATGCTGGCCAGCGATGTAATTGGCATCAACATGTTTAATCAGAAAGAACATCAATTTGAGTTTAAGCAGGGTCCAATCTTTACCCAGATTCTTCTGGCAGATGAAATTAACCGTTGCAGCCCCAAAACCCAAAGTGCTTTGCTGGAAGCGATGGAAGAAGGTTATGCGACAGTCGATGGAGTACGTTATGCCTTGCCTAAACCATTTTGGGTGATTGCAACACAGAATCCATTATTCCAGAGCGGAACGTATGCTTTGCCAGAATCCCAGCTAGATCGGTTCTTGATGCGTTTATCTTTAGGTTATCCATCCCGACATGCAGAAAAACTGTTATTGCAGCAAGAATCCCGCTTTGCCCTGATTGCCACCTTGGCGCATGTGTTCCGTGAGGAGCAAATTTTAGAGCTGCAGCGACTGGTTAATCAGATCTATATCAGCGAACCCATACAGGAATATTTGCTAGATCTGGCTGAAGAAACCCGAAAAAACCGTTATGGATTATCAACACGTGGCTTATTGGCATTAAAACGGGCAGCTCAGGCACATGCTTTGATTGAGAATCGTGCTTTCGTCACACCGGATGATGTACAAGCTGTGTTTGTGGCAGTGGCTTCGCATCGTTTAGGGTTGAGTGAGGCAGAAACCTTAAATCTCATGCAGCAAGTGGCGATAAGCTAGGAGCCAGATCTTGGGAAAGTTTTGGCAGAACTGGTTAAGTAAACGTTTTCAGTTTGCACAGCAAAAACAGCTCTCACAACGTGATGTGCTGGTCTTTATCTATCAGCAGGGCTATCTGTATCTGGTACTCATTTTCATCACCTTTATTGCAGGTGTAAATTATGCCAATAACCTGACTCTAGGTTTTTGCTTTCTGATCAGTGCCGTGCTGTGTATCAGTTTTTATCTGACTTTTAAACAGCTGCACGGATTGAGTATCGAACTGCTTACAGATGAAATCGGGCAGGTGGGACACGACCTGAATCTACATTTCCATTTTCAGCAACCAGTCGCGCAATCACGATACCTGTATATTCAGGCAGGTGAACAGCTTTATAAGGTATTGGTCAATCAGACCAGGCAAAAATTTAGCCTTTCCTTTTATGCTGAACAGCGTGGAAAGTTTGTTTATCCAGCAATCCAGATTTATTCAGTCTATCCTTTTGGACTGGTAAGAGCTTGGACCTATCTTTATCACCAGCGCTTTGCATGGGTAGCACCGAAAGCCCAGTATTCGACTGCTGAAAATAAGCAGCATTTGCCAAGTTTTGAGCCAGAAATGGATGAGTTTCGAGAACTACGAAGTTATCAGGCAGGGGAATCATTGCAGGCTGTTTCCTGGAAACAGGTAGCCCGTGGGCAGGGTTTATATATTAAAGTCTTTGAACAATATCAGAACCAGCACAGTATAGAGATTCATTATGCACATATGCCAAGCCCATCACATGAAGAAAAGCTGGAATGGATGATGGGGCTGATCGAACAATGTGAACAACAGCAATTGGCCTATAGCCTGCATTTGCCCCATGTAGAACTGGCTTCAGGTTATGGCGCTGAACAGATGCATCAGGCCAAACTCTTATTGGCACAGGCTTAAGAGGATAGACATGATGAATGCAAATATCCGCACAGCCATTTTGCTCAGTCTCAGTTTAATTCTGGTTGTACAGGTGAGTTATTTGCCTGCAGGACTCAGCATCATCTTTGCCCTGATGCTGGTATTGCTCTGGCTGAATCTGAGAAAGCAAAAGACTTTTCCTAAAAAATGGACCCTGTTGCTGACAGTCGTAGCACTTGCAGTTATTTATTTTACGCATCAAAGTTTTTTGGGTGTAGATGCAGGTGTTGCCGTGCTCTCCACTTTCTTATTTGCCAAGGCTTTTGAAACCCGTACTAAACGTGACCTGATTATTTTATTTAACTTTGCCCTGTTTGTGGCGGCGAGTACTTTCCTGTATAGCCAGTCTTTTATCATGGCTTTTGGGATTCTGCTGTGCTTACTAAGCTGTTTCATTGGCTTATATCGTATTCAGGTAGGTGAATTTGAGCAGGATTTACAGGCTCAGGAGAACGCATTAAAACAAGATGTTAAACATGTCGGCAAATTTGTACTCTATGCACTGCCATTTTTTATTTTACTCTTTATCTTTTTTCCACGTTTGCCACCGATGTGGCATATCCCCATTCCTGAAAATAAAGGGGTCACCGGAATTAGTGACAGGATGTCTCCGGGGGATATTGCACAGTTATCTCAGTCGAGTGCATTAGCATTTCGAATTATAGGCGATGTAAGCAAGCTACCTCCACGTGCAGAATTATACTGGCGTGCCTTGGTATTAGATGAATATGATGGTCAAACCTGGACCAGTAGTGCAATCAATCAGCAGCCACAAATCCGCCAACAGAATGATTCTGCCTCATTGGCATCGGGCTGGGATTATCAGTATTTGGCTTCAGATCCGTCCGTACTCTGGGTGATGGGATTGGATAAATCAGTCCCTTTAGAGCGTCGTTATTATAACCGTTATGATTGGGGAATTGTACCGCGTCGTTTAACTCAGCGCGTGGAACCTGTTCAGCTTCGCTGGGTAGGAACAGAAGTAGAGCAGCCTAATTTAAATACTAACTATCTGCAATATATAAATACCCGAACCCCTGCTCAATATAATTCTCAAACTCAGGCACTGGCGGCAAATTTAGTGAAACAGAGCGAGGGTAGTCAACAGCGCTATATCCAAAATGTGTTGAACTGGTACCGGGCGAATAATTTTGTATATACCTTAACTCCAGGAACATTAGGCCAAAACCGGGTGGATGAATTTCTGTTTAATGCGCGCCGTGGTTTCTGTGAACATTATGCCTCCAGTTTTGTCATGCTGATGCGTTATGCAGGAATACCAGCACGTGTGGTCACGGGGTATCAAGGTGGTTCACTCGCACCTGATGGTAAGAGTTGGGAAGTGCGCCAGATGGATGCGCATGCCTGGACTGAAGTCTGGGTGAACCAGCAATGGCAGCGGATTGATCCTACTGCCATTATTGCCCCACAACGTATTGATAATGGTATGCAAAACTTGATGTCTGAAAATTCAGCAGTTTTAGGTGAGGGTAGAACATGGACAACACAGCAATATCAGTTTATGACCAAGTTGAGGATATGGAGTGACTATGCCAGTTATCAGTGGCAAAGTAAGGTGGTCGGTTATAATGCAGATTCACAACGCAGCTGGATGTCTAAACTTGGCTTGAACTCTGCTTATGCAGCTGTGTGGATACTTATAATAGGTATTGCATCTTTGATCGCATCTTATTTCTTATGGATTTATATTCAAAAGCGAAGACAGAATTCACCATTCGAGCTAGCCATAGAGCAGCTTAATCGTTCCCTGCTTATTCAGATGCGTAAGCAACCGGCTGAAACATTTAAACAGTGGATGCTTCGAATATCAGCTTCCTTAAGCTCAGATCAGGTTACGTCTTTTTATGAAGCTATACAAATCTATGAGAGAAATCAATTTTCAGCTTATAAGCCTGACCAAAAGGATATTAATAAATTCAGATACTTGCTTAAAAAATGTGCATATACACTGAAAAATAAAGGAAAAAACTTGTCTTAAGATTCAAAAATTTATAATATGCGTAACATTCTAGGTGTATAGCTCAGTTGGTTAGAGCGCTACGTTGACATCGTAGAGGTCTCCAGTTCGAGTCTGGATATACCTACCAAAATTTTAAAACTTCTAAATACTATAACATTTTTTATTTTAAGCCTTTTTATATAATCTAATTTAGTCATATATAAATTCTTCTTTTATTATTCTGATTTTGCTATTTCCTCTCTAAGCATTAGGTTTTTTATAGATTATTTTTTAGATAAAATCTTCAACAAATTATAAATTATTACTAATTCCTTGCTTATTAGAAACAATAACTTATTTCATCCTTAATTATAATTTCCTGTTTTTTTTGAGATTTTTTTAAAAAATAATAATTTTTCTCTATTTAATTAAGGCGAATTTATGCTTCTAAAGCAATAATTAAAAATATGAGGATATGTAAAATTTAATAAAATAATGTATTAAAAATAGAACTGGTTAATATATAGTCATTAGCGCAAAATTTCTATTTGATTTGAATCTGTTTTTAACTTATTAAATTATTTTATGTAATTGATTTTATTGGTTTATAAGCTTGAGTATTTTTTTGATATTACCTAATTTTAAAAAAGAAAAACATAGGATCTTTTAAAGTATGCATAAAAAATAATTTGTTTGCTGATATTTTTGTAAGACATTAATTTACTAAATACTCATTTTATTAGTATTAATTATTAAAATATCTAAAATATTAGAAATAGCGATAAGATAAAAATATAGAACTTATTCAGCTATTTTTAGAGAGTTATGCCAAATTCCAGAAGTGAGTCAAGTAAAGTGACTAAAAATCAGATAGAGAAACGTCCTCTTTATGTGCCATACGCAGGATATACGTTACTTGAGCTGCCTCTTCTAAACAAAGGTTCTGCTTTTACCGAAGAAGAAAGAAAGAGTTTTAATTTACATGGGCTTATCCCTCATGTCATTGAGTCTATTGAAGAACAAAGTCAACGTTCTTATCAGCAATACTGTTCTTTTAATGATGATATTAATAAGCACATTTATCTGCGTAACATTCAAGATACCAATGAAACGCTGTTTTATCATTTAATTGAAAATCATTTAAGTGAAATGATGCCCATCATTTATACCCCAACGGTAGGCGAGGCATGTCAGCGCTTTTCAGATATTTATCGCCGGCATCGTGGGATATTTATTTCCTATGCTGACCGTGAGGGCATTGATCAGATTTTACATAATGTCAATCGCAGAAATGTCAAAGTCGTGGTGATTACAGATGGTGAGCGGATTTTAGGTTTGGGTGATCAAGGGATCGGAGGAATGGGCATTCCGATTGGAAAATTAGCCTTATATACTGCATGTGGGGGAATCAGTCCGGCTTATACATTGCCAATTACGCTGGATGTGGGAACCAATAATCAACAGCTCTTAAATGATCCGATCTATATGGGCTGGCGTAAACCGCGTATTAGTGGCGATGAGTATTTCAATTTTGTTGATCAGGTCATTCATGCCGTTCAAAAAAGATGGCCAAATGTCCTGATTCAATTTGAAGATTTTGCTCAACATCATGCGATGCCATTATTAGAAAAATATCGTGATCAAGCATGCTGTTTTAATGATGATATTCAAGGGACGGCTGCAGTTGCAGTGGGTAGCCTGATTGCAGCATCACATGCTTCTAATAAACAACTGAAAGACCAAACCGTAGCTTTCCTCGGAGCAGGTTCTGCAGGATGTGGTATTGCGGAGCAGATTATTGCCCAGATGGTAGCAGAAGGATTAACGGATGCTCAGGCACGTAAACGTGTTTTCATGGTGGATCGTTTTGGTCTGATTACAGAAAATCAGCCAAATCTTTTAGATTTCCAGCGAAAATTAGCTCAGGATCCAAAAAATATCACCAAATGGGCAGATGCGGAAAGTACGATTTCATTACTTGATGTAGTGAAATTTGCGAAACCTACCGTTCTTATTGGTGTATCTGGACAGCCGGGCTTATTCAGTAAAGATGTCATTACAGCGATGGCTGAGCACTGTGAGCATCCGATTATTTTCCCATTGTCTAATCCAACTTCCAAAGTGGAAGCGGTTCCTTCAGATATTATCCAGTGGACAGATGGGAAAGCATTAATTGCTACAGGTAGTCCATTTACACCCGTCAACTATCAGGGGGAGATTTATAACATTTCGCAATGTAATAACTCCTATATTTTCCCTGGGATTGGATTAGGTGTAATTGCATCTGGAGCGAAGCGAGTGACCAATAATATGTTAATGGCCTCAAGTAATGCATTAGCTGAATGCTCACCGAAATTGAAAGATCCGAAAGCAGATTTGTTGCCTGAATTGGATCAGATTCAGCAGATTTCCAAGGTGATTGCATTAAGAGTTGCGCAAGCGGCAATACAAGATGGGGTGGCTCCTCAGGCAACTATAGAAACGTTGAAAGAAGCAATTGAAGCGAATTTCTGGAAGCCTGAATATCGTCGATATGAGCGGGTTACATTTTAATAGGTGATCAGTTTATAGGAACTAGGTGCAAGGGTTTATAAGTAATATGCTTATGAACCCTTTTTTGAGTAGCTAAGACGATGATCTTCATGAGTAATATTTTCTTGCTTTATAATGTCTGATACAAAAAATGAATCTGGGCAGATTCAAAAAGAATAATTTTACAGTTTAATTGAAACTATGAAAGAATGTTAAATAAACTGGTATATGAAATCATCATAAAAACTTGTTATAAATTAAAGATTACGAAACAACTAAATACTTCTACACCTTTTTAATTGAATATGCAGTTAAAAATCCTCGGAGATGTCCATGTGCGTGCTGCCCGCTATAAAATTCTGATTGTTATATTACTGGTCCTGATAGCGGGTTTTGTACTTTTGCGCTGGTGGAAAGGACCGGAATTGCCGAGCTATACCTTAAAGGCGATGCCATTAGTACAAAATGTAGTAGCAACAGGACGTGTGGCAACGGTATCTCGTGCTGACATTGGCAGTGAGCTTGCTGGTGTTGTGCTGGAACGACGCGTTCAGGAAGGTGATCAAGTTAAACCAGGCGATCTGTTGGTCGTATTGAAATCAGATGAATTGGCTGCCCAGGTGCGGCAGGCAGAAGTTGCACTGACCGAATTAGCCACAAGTCGACGTCCACAGGCCGCAGCAGAATTAGCCTCGGCCAAAGCTCAACTTGAGCAGGCCAGCCGTGAAGCCAACCGTCGACGTAATGCCGAGCCAGGCATTCTTTCGGCTGAAGAAATTGAACAGGCAGTCGAAGCGGAAAGGGTCGCACGCAATAACTTCGAAACCGCACGACTCAAGGCAGCTGCATTGGCACAGGGACAGGTTGAAGAAGCCTCATTGCGCGAGCAGCTTGCAGTTGCTAAGGCTCAACTGGACAAAACCAAAATTCGTGCGACGGTCGCAGGCACAGTACTGACTCGCGATGTAGAGCCGGGTGATCTGGTTCAGCCAGGACAGACCTTATTTACTATTGCCATTAATGGCAATACCGAAATTCGCGTTCCATTGGATGAACGTAATTTATCGCGACTGGCTTTAGAGCAAAAAGCAACGGTGATTGCTGATGCCTATCCCGAGTACACTTTCCCTGCATGGATTAGCTTTATTGCTCCAAGTATCGATCCGCAACGTGGCACAGTTGAGCTTAAACTTACTGTAGATCCGGTACCTGATTTTCTACGTCAGGATATGACGGTTTCAGTCAATGTAGAAACGGGTCGCCGCGAGCGAGCTTTAGCCATACCTAATGATGCGCTTACCGGTCTTAAAGGAGATAAAGCGACAGTACTACTGGTACGCAATGGTAAGGTTCAACGTCAACAAGTCACATTAGGCTTGCGTGGTCTGGATCGTGCTGAAGTAATTTCAGGTTTGAAGGAGGGTGATCAGGTACTGGCTAATCCGGACGCTTCTTTAGAAGATGGCGCACGAGTGCGGATAAAACCGCAAAATATCCTAACTGAAAATCCTGCCAATCAAAACAATACTAAAAACGAAATACCGGTGAAACTCGATTGAAAAACTTTTTCGGACGGCTATGGACCGAATGGAAAATTGCGGTCAGTTTCTTACGTGAAGGCCGATCACAATCCATCATGATCACTGTCGGAGTCGCAGTGGGCGTGGCTGTGATTGTATTTATTACAGCATTGATTCAAGGTTTGCAATCCAATCTGATTGACCGGACTTTAGGGACCCAAGCACATATCCGTTTATTGTCTCCAGATGAAGTCAATCAGGTCGCGCCAACCAAAGAAGGTATTATTCAGCTTGTATTGGAAGATAAGCGCGCACAACGTTTACGTTCCATCAATAACTGGCAGCAAATTGTAACGACACTGGATCAATTGCCCGTTCTGACTGCAGTATCACCTGTTGTTTCTGGACCGGCTCTGGTCCAGCGTGGGGATGCGATCGAATCTGTTGCACTGGTTGGGATTGATCTGGAACGTTATCAGCAGATTATTCCTTTAAAAGAATACTTACAGAGCGGTCAGTTAAGGATTGGTGCGGATGATGTCGTGATTGGCAGTGAATTGGCTAAAGATCTTGGTGTGCAGGTAGGGAGTAAATTACGGCTGGATACCGGGCAGCAAGAAAGTACCTTGGTAAATATTGCCGGGATTTTTGAGTTAGGGGTGCGTGAACTGGATGCACGCTATATCTATCTGGATTTGAAACAGGCACAGTCTTTGTTGCTGTTGCCGGGTGGGGTGACGGTAATTGATCTGCGGGTAACGGACCTTTTTCAGGCAGATCAGATTGCGGATCAGGTAGGACGCCTGACATCCTTGCAGGCTGAAAGCTGGATTGAAACCAATGCGCAGTTGATGAATGCGATTTCCTCACAAAGTCTCTCGACCAATATGATTATTATTTTCGTCGCCGTTTCAGTCGCTTTTGGTATTGCCAGTGTCATGTCAGTTAGCGTGGTGCAACGAACCCGGGAAATTGGAATCTTACGCGCGACTGGTGCAACCCAAACACAAATTTTAAGAGTATTCCTGTTTCAGGGGGCGATTTTTGGGCTTATCGGTTCGGCAATCGGCAGTTCTGCCAGTTATGGCCTGGTATGGATTTTTAATAATTTTGGCCCAGGCCTGTTTTATATTCCAGTACCTATTGAACTGGTACTTCTAGCACTGTTATTGGCAACTTTGACCGGTGTACTGGCAGCCGCTATACCAGCACGTCGTGCAGCAGCCTTGGACCCAGTGGAGGCGATTCGTCATGTCTGAGCAGTTTCAAGAAGTTTTGCGTTTAGAGGCGCTGCGAAAATCTTATAATATTGGTCAACCAAATGAAGTGGAAGTTTTGCACGGTATTGACCTATGTATTGAACGTCAGGATTTTGCTGCACTGATTGGTCCTTCAGGTTCAGGAAAAAGTACCTTATTGAATATTCTGGGATTACTGGATCAGCCGAGCAGTGGTGAATTATATCTGCTTGGTCAGCCGACCAGTAAAATGACAGATACAGAACGGACTGCACTACGAGGCAACAGTATTGGCTTTGTTTTCCAGTTTCACCATCTGATTCAGGCATTTACTGCACTTAATAATATTTTAATGCCATTAATGTTGACCCACGGCAGACCCGATCAACAGTCAATTGATCAGGCACGTGAATTACTGGCAGCAGTTGGACTGGAAAAGTTTGCTGATCGTAAACCGAATGAGCTGTCTGGTGGACAGCAACAGCGTGTTGCGATTGCTCGTGCATTAATTACCAATCCAGCTTTATTACTGGCAGATGAACCCACCGGAAATCTGGATACGCAAACTGCGGAAGAAATGTTTGCGCTATTTCGTAAGGTGCATCAGGAACGGGATTGTGCCGTACTTTTAGTCACTCATGATCCGCGTTTATCAGCTACCTGTGATCGTACCATCAATCTGGTCGATGGCCTGATTCAAAGTGATACCAGAATGCAAAGGGTTGAGAAAGAACCGAAGCAATGACTCATTCATTCATCATTATAAGAACATGACTATTCTGATTTTGGTGATGTCGCTCATGTTCTACAATAGGATGAGTTTTTCAAAAAGTATCCAAAGCAGAGGGACAGCTCTGTATTTTCAGGATTTTTCAGGGGGTAGGGTAGTTCAAGCCAAATATAATGCTAAAGGCCTGCAATACCATAAAGATGATTAGCTAGGGATTCTCATCTTCTTCATCCTCATGTCTTTGACGGATCTGGTCGCGTTTAACTTGGGGATCTTTATCTATACCTAATTGACCACGTTGAATTTCCAGATCCTGCTTTTCTTGCGGGTCTAATTCCTCCTCAGGAAATTCTTCGTTCAATGCTTCCTCAAGTTCTTTGTTTTCATCTGGATTTGCCATAAGAGTTTACCTACTTCTTCATGAATCACGTTATTGGATGTTCTTCCTATTATAAAAACCGAACCTCCCAAGTCTGTTGTATTTATAGCTCGGCTGATTTAAAAAATTGTTGCCAATGTAAGTGATTTTAATGACTCGCTAATAATCCTAATAAGTGCTTTATAAATGTTAATGCTTGTTTAGAAGCATTAGTTCACAATTTCTTTTTCTCCTAGACAGATCAATGTATTAATCTAAGTCTAGTGCCAAATATCTTATGACATAGAGAATGATAAATTTTATATAAAAATCAGTTTTTGGTGCCTGTTGCTGGCAAGCAAATTGCAATAACAACATACCGTCAGGTTCTGTGCCAGAAGTGCAGAGCCTAAATTAAACCCTCGGCTTCGCCACAAGCGAAAAAGAGTTTTAAAGGTTAGCGTATATGGCAATTCAATCTAATCCTCGGGTGATTTACCCGACGCGTCATCCTGCACCGCAGGAGACCAGAAAACATACTGCGTTTGAAGACCTACAGGCCTTATTCTCAGGTTCTCTGTTTGTCAGTATCTGTATGACCATGTTTGCTCAGGCGGGCTTATTGACCGGCAGTACCGCAGGGCTTGCCTTTGTGCTGCATTACGCCACAGGCTGGTCTTTCAGTCTAATCTATTTTGTGATCAATATCCCTTTTTACTGGTTCGCCTGGAAATATATTGGCAGGGAATTTACGCTCAAGACTTTTATTTCTGTCGCTTTACTCTCACTGATTACCTTTATTGCACCTCGGTATTTGCATATTGATTATCTGCATCCAGCTTTTGCCGCGATTGCAGGTGGCTTTCTGATGGGAACCGGTGTGCTGTTCTTGGCCCGACATAAATCCAGTCTCGGTGGTGCAACCATCATTTCCCTATATGCACAGGAAAAGTGGGGTATGAAAGCAGGCAATGTACAGATGGTAATTGACTGTATTGTGGTGCTACTTGCACTCTGGATTGTGCCATTTGATAAAGTGTTTTGGTCAATTCTGGCAGCAGTGATCATGGGAAGTTTTCTGGCGATTAATCATCGACCGGGACGCTATAAAGGGCATTGAATAAAAGACAGGATTGGAAAATAGCCTAAGCATTAATACTGATTCATAAATCTAAAAAAGAGCAATGAACAACAAGGCCTGTTGCTCTTTAATATTGAATCAAACCACGTCCATCAGAACATGATCGCTAGGATGTGTACTGATAGCTAACTATATTTAACTTTACTTGAATTGCTTTAATTTGCTATCTAAATGCCTTTCTTTTACTGACTTCTTTCCACCTTCAGTTTTGTAGCCGACGGCTTTTTTATAACAAATATCTACAATAATTTATTGTGTTAAAAGTAGAGCAACACCCCTTATGAACATCTCAAAATTACAATCTTGGAGTAGATTACTGATAAATAAAAAAGTATATTTTTTAGCTTAAATTTGCCGATTTATTTATCTAAAAAACTATGATCAGAATAAAATTAAAAACAGTAAAATCATCATTTTCGCTAACATATTCAGATTTTGTTTAAATTGACCAAGATGTTTCAAGTAGTCTGTCATTAAGTCCAACACTGAACAAATCTGTTCATCGTTTTTTTGTCTCTTTTAATAGTTAAAAACTTTGATTGCCCTGAAATAGGGCTAAAAATGATGATGATGAATAGTCCATTTGACTTTTTAAAGTATAGGTACTTATAAAAAAGCTATTTTCTATACGGTGAATAAACTAAGTAAACTTAAGGATTCATTAGAAATTAACAGCTCTAAAAAAACTATATATTAGAAAAACTGCTAAATATTCTTTAAAAATAGGCAGAATAAGAATAATAGATTTTTTGTATATGAAAGATGAGTAAATTGATTGGATTATAATCAATAGAAAATTGCAACAAATTGTATAATTTTTCAGCAAAATCACAACTTGAAATGATATTTCGTTGACTGTAAAGCAAGGAGATACGATACTCTCAAGGTTTAATGCAAACATATCGGTTCACAGGGTCTGAGTCAAAAGCTTGATCCTCAAAACTCTATCAAACGCAAGGGGCTATATATGGCTGGTGGAAAGTCAACAATCATTTACACACTGACCGACGAGGCGCCATTGTTGGCGACCTACTCGCTACTGCCGATCATTGAGACCTTTACTAAGCCTGCTGGCGTTGAGATTGTCAAAACTGACATCTCTGTTGCAGCACGCGTGCTCGCAGAATTCTCAGACTACCTGACTGAAGAACAGAAAGTAGCTGACAACCTTGCTGAGCTAGGCCGTCTTACACAAGATCCAAGCACAAATATTATTAAACTACCTAATATCAGTGCTTCTGTAGCTCAGTTAACAGCATGTATTAAAGAGCTTCAGTCTAAGGGCTATGCAATTCCTGATTATCCAGAAAACCCAACTACTGAAGAAGAAAAAGCACTTAAAGCACGTTTCGGTAAATGCCTCGGTTCTGCTGTAAACCCGGTATTACGTGAAGGTAACTCTGACCGTCGTGCCCCAACTGCCGTTAAAAACTACGCGAAAAAACACCCGCACTCTATGAGCGAGTGGAAACAGTGGTCACAAACTCACGTTTCACATATGGACGAAGGTGACTTCTACCACGGTGAAAAGTCGATGACTTTAGACCGCGCACGTAACGTGAAAATGGAATTAATCACTAAGTCTGGTGAAACCATTGTTCTTAAGCCAAAAGTTGCGCTTCAAGACGGCGAAATCATCGACTCAATGTTCATGAGCAAAAAAGCGCTTTGCGACTTCTATGAAAAAGAATTAGATGACTGTAAAGAAGCAGGCATCCTGTTTTCTCTACACGTTAAAGCGACCATGATGAAAGTGTCACACCCGATCGTATTCGGTCACTGTGTGCGCATTTACTACAAAGAAGCGTTTGAGAAACACGGTAAACTGTTTGATGAGCTAGGCATTAACGTAAACAACGGTATGGCTGGCCTTTACGAGAAGATTGAAACACTTCCGACTTCTTTACGTGAAGAAATCATCCGTGACTTACACGCTTGTCAAGAACACCGTCCAGCGCTTGCAATGGTTGATTCTGCGAAAGGTATCACTAACTTCCATTCTCCAAACGACGTAATTGTAGATGCTTCTATGCCTGCAATGATTCGTGGTGGTGGCAAAATGTGGGGTGCTGACGGCAAACCTTACGACTGTAAAGCAGTAATGCCTGAGTCTACTTTCGCACGTATTTACCAGGAAATGATCAATTTCTGTAAATGGAATGGTAACTTCGATCCACGTACAATGGGTACTGTACCTAACGTTGGTTTGATGGCACAAAAAGCTGAAGAATACGGTTCACACGACAAGACTTTCGAAATTCCTGAAGCAGGTATTGCGAACATCACCGACCTTGAAACAGGTGAAGTGTTGATGTCTCAAAACGTGGAAGAAGGCGATATCTGGCGTATGTGTCAGGTGAAAGACGCACCGATCCGCGACTGGGTAAAACTTGCTGTAACGCGTGCACGTAACTCTGGTATGCCTGCAATCTTCTGGCTTGACCCGTACCGTCCACACGAAAACGAACTGATCAAGAAAGTTCAAACTTACTTGAAAGATCATGACACTGACGGTCTAGACATCCAGATCATGTCTCAAGTACGTGCGATGCGTTATACACTTGAACGTGTTGCTCGTGGCCTGGATACTATTTCAGTGACTGGTAACATCCTGCGTGACTACCTGACTGACTTGTTCCCAATCATGGAACTGGGTACTTCTGCGAAAATGCTTTCTATCGTGCCATTAATGGCGGGTGGCGGCATGTACGAAACTGGTGCGGGCGGTTCTGCACCTAAGCATGTACAACAGCTGGTAGAAGAAAACCACTTACGTTGGGATTCTTTAGGCGAGTTCCTGGCACTTGCTGTTTCTCTAGAAGAAATGGGTATTAAAGAAAATAATCCACGTGCGAAACTACTTGCAAACACACTTGATGCTGCGACTGGTAAATTGCTTGACAATGACAAGTCTCCATCACGTCGTACTGGCGAGTTAGACAACCGTGGTAGCCACTTCTACCTGGCTAAATTCTGGGCTGAAGAGCTTGCTACACAAGATCAAGACGCAGAATTGAAAGCGAAATTCGCGCCTATCGCACAAGCCTTGGCTGAAAACGAAGCGAAAATCGTTGAAGAACTGAATACTGTTCAAGGTAAAACTGTAGACATCGGTGGTTACTACGCAGTTGATCCTGCGAAAGTAAATGCTGTAATGCGTCCAAGTGCGACATTGAACCAGATCATTGAATCACTACAGGCTTAATTAGAAGCTGGACTGACTATCAGCTTAGTGAACTGAAATAAAAACCGGTGCTTAGGCACCGGTTTTTATTTACCATGATGAAAACTAAAGGGATGCTTTATTGTCGAAGCATCAGCCTTTAGAGCTATAGGTGAAATGAATAAACAGCCATTTCATATAGATAAGAAGATGGTTCGTTTTGAACGCCCCAAAAATTTAGCTTGAACACCCGATTAAAGGTATAGACAATATAATGAATATATTGAAAGAATTAGATTAATACTCAGTCTGAGTAATTGCAGGACTCAAATGTCGAGGAGGTGTCTGAATGTCATATCAGTTCATCCAGCCTATTCAGGGAGATCGTTTCGACATTGTGGGTGATATTCATGGTGAGATCGACGCCTTAAACAGTCTCTTACATGTCATGGGCTATAATCTTAAAGGTGAGCATCCAGAACAGCGTAAGCTGATCTTTGTGGGTGATCTTTGTGACCGTGGGCAAAACAGTGTCGCAGTAATTCAGCAAGTGAAGATTTTAATGGAGCGGGGCCATGCCTACTGTGTGCTGGGCAACCATGAGCTGAACCTGCTAAATCAATCCTATCGTGAAGGCAATGGCTGGTATTTTGGCTCACCGCATATGGATGACCATAAATCTTTTTACTCTGTACCTGCTACACCACAAGACCAGCTGTGGATTCTACAATTTCTGCAAACTTTGCCCATTGCACTGGAATCAGATCAAATCCGGGTTGTGCATGCCTGCTGGGATACACACTCCATTCAACAACTAAAAGCACTGGACAAGCTGCATTTACTTGAAGCCTATGAACATTTTGTCCAGCAGACCCAGCAACATATTACTGATGCAGGTATTACAGAACAGGCATTCCAGGAAGCAGATCAGTTTCGTGAAGCGCTCACTGATCCGAATAGCGATATTCCTTGGCTGAAACATTTGGCACAAAAGGAATGGATTGAGCAGATGTATAATCCCATCAAAGTGTTGACCTCTGGTACCGAATATATGACAGATAAGCCCATTTATGCCGGCGGCAAGTGGCGTATGAAAGACCGTCTGCCTTGGTGGGAAGATTATCAGGAGGATATCCCCGTCATTATTGGTCATTACTGGCGTAAATTTGACTCGGCTGAAGTGAAAGCTGGCCTGTTTCAGCAGATTAATCCGCTACAGTGGTTTGGGTATAAGCAAAATGTGTTCTGTGTGGATTATTCAGTCGGGAAACGCTATCTAGATCGGCAGCAGCAACGAGAATTTTCAAGCAAATTAGCAGCTCTTAGATGGCCTGAAAAGCAGGTGATTTTTGAGGATGGTTCAACTTATTCGACCTCTCAATCTGTCTAAATGGTGTTGGTCTGATATCAAATAACAGATTAAAGAAAAAGCGGTCTGAGGGACCGCTTTTATAACTAGATCAGCCGGATTATTCAGCTTCAATAATTTCAAAATCGTGCGTAATTTCCACACCGCCATCAGACAGCATTTTACTGGCTGAGCAGTATTTTTCGGCAGAAAGCTCGACAGCCTTAGCCACTTGTTTCTCTTTAATGCCTTTACCTGTCACCACAAAATGCAGGTGAATCTTCGTAAATACCGCAGGAATAGTATCGGCACGTTCCGCATTGAGTTCACAACGAACATCGGTAATATCCTGACGTGCCTTCTTTAAAATGGTGACAATATCAAACGAAGCACAACCACCCAAACCGGTTAATAGAAGTTCCATTGGACGAGGGCCACGGTTCTCACCACCATATTCTGGCGAGCCGTCCATGACGATACTGTGACCACTTTGCGTTTTTGCTTCAAAAGCAACATTCTCTAACCAATGAACGCTTGTTTGCATTGCAACTACCTAAAAAAAGCTATAAATTTACGAAGTAACTGTACACTAACATAAATTGGGTTGATAAGGAATTTCATTCCCACTGTGTGACAAGTTCACATTAGGTCTTGTGCGATCTAAAAATTATCCTTATTTGGAACTGCTAGCATGACTTCAAACTTTTCACAATTAAGCACAGATGCACTTTCTCCGGGACAATTGCCAGAATCCGTGAAGGCATTATTAAAACGTGCATATATCAACCGTTACCCAAAACGTACAACGATCGTTGATGCAGGAACAGAATCTAAATCTTTATATTTGATTCTGAAGGGGTCTGTATCGATCATTCTTCGTGAAGATGATGAGCGTGAAATTGTCGTGGCATATTTGAACGCGGGTGACTTTTTTGGGGAAATGGGCTTATTCGAAGCAAATCCACAACGTACTGCAGAAGTGCGTACGCGTGACGTTTGTGAAATTGCAGAGATTAGCTACGAAAACTTTCATGAACTAAGCAAACAATATCCTGACTTGAGTTATGCCGTCTTTGCCCAACTGGTTCGCCGTCTGAAGAATACGACACGTAAAGTAACTGACCTGGCATTTATTGATGTTTCTGGTCGTATCGCACGTTGTCTGATCGATCTTTCAGCTCAGCCTGAAGCGATGATCTTACCAAATGGCCGTCAGATCCGTATTACCCGTCAGGAAATTGGCCGTATTGTAGGTTGTTCTCGTGAAATGGTCGGTCGCGTACTGAAAACCCTTGAAGAGCAAGGCATGATCGAAACAGATGGTAAAGCAATTCTGATCTTTGATGCCTCACTTGAACAGAACGAAGTACCGACTGAAGATGATTCAGAAGAATAAGCTGCAATTTTGAGAAAAGGGCAAACCTTCGGGTTTGCTTTTTTTATAGCTGCGGAAAATCCAACATCACAAATAAGAACAAACTTCTTAGAAAAGATGATTTCAGCCCGTCGCTTTCCTTCTATACTCTAGGTGTACTTTATTATGATAAGTCAAACCTAGAATAGACAGGGAATTATTCATGCAATTCAAACCACTTGCAGATACCGGTATTTTACTTCCAGAAATCTGTTTAGGCACCATGACCTTTGGTGAACAAAATACCCAGGAAGAAGCTTTTGAGCAGCTCGATTATGCACTGGATCAAGGACTGTATTTCTGGGATACCGCAGAAATGTACCCGGTACCACCAAAACCGGAAACCCAAGGTGCGACAGAACGCATTATCGGGAACTGGATTGCATCACGTGGCGGTCGTGACAAACTGTTTTTAGCATCCAAAATCGCTGGTCCATCACAAGGTGGTAGTCATATCCGTGATGGACAGACCCGTTTTGGGGCAGATGAAATTTCAGCGGCCATAGACCAGTCATTGTCACGTCTGCAAACCGATTATATCGACTTATACCAGTTGCACTGGCCGCAACGCCCAACGAATTTCTTTGGTAAACTCGGTTATGGCAATGCTGAAGCGGCTGAAGACCGCGCAGTGACGGATCTCGAAGAAACCCTGACTGCCTTGCAATATGAAATTAAAAATGGCCGTATCCGTTATATCGGTCTGTCGAATGAGACCCCATGGGGGACGATGAAGTTCCTGCATCTGGCCGAGAAACTGGGATTATCAAAATTTGTCAGCGTACAGAATCCATATAACCTGCTGAATCGTACTTATGAAATCGGTATGTCAGAAATTGCCAAATACGAAGGTGTTGGCTTGCTAGCATATTCACCACTGGCATTTGGATATCTGACGGGTAAATTCCGCAATGGCGCACGTCCAGCCAAGGCTCGTGTCACCTTATTCTCGCGTTTTAGCCGTTATAGCAATCCGGAAAGTGAATGGGCAGTGGAGCAATATGCACAACTGGCAGAGCAGCATGGTCTGACCCTGACTCAATTGGCATTGGCATTTATTAAACAGCAGTTCTTTGTAACCAGCACGATTATTGGTGCAACTAATCTGGATCAGCTAAAAGAAAATATTCAGGCTTTTGAAGTCAACCTGTCTGAGGAAGTACTGAAAGGCATTGAAGCGATTCATCGTCAGCAGCCGAATCCGGCACCATAATTTTTATAATTTTATTCCGGAAAAGCCTTTATTGATAAAGGCTTTTTTATTTCACATGATTAAGTTTTTGGCTGAATAAAAATTCTTCTTTGTTCACTTGAAATATGATTTGACTATACCAATATTATTATTAAAGACTGCCTGATATTTATTTTAAGTTTTTGAAAAATATATATAAATTTATTTGAAATTTGTGTGCGTGCTCCCATATATGAATTAAGTTAAAAATTTGTTGTGAGGAATAACAATAATGCGCTTTGAAAAATTTACAAATCGTCTGCAGCAAACCCTTTCAGATGCACAATCCTTGGCAATGGGTAAGGACCATGCTTCTATCGACGGTATTCACATTCTGGCAACTTTGTTAGATGAATCATCCAATATCAGTCTGCTGCAACAGGCAGGTGCGAACTTACGTGATTTGCAAGCTAAACTGCAAACTGCGCTGAGTAATGCACCGACTTTAAGCCAGTCCACCGGTGATATTAACCTTAGTCCTGAAGCAGCGAAAGTTCTGCATCTGGCAGACAGTTTTGCCCAAAAAGCAGGGGATGAATTCCTTTCTACTGACTGGGTATTGTTAGCATTAGCGGAAACAGACAAAACCAAATCACTTTTAAGTGAAGTAGGTGTTAAAGCCGAGACCTTAAAACAAGTCATTCATCAAATTCGAGGCAATGAAAAAGTCATGAGCAATAATCATGAAGATCAGCGTGACTCTTTAAATAAATACACCATTGACCTGACTGAACGCGCATTACAAGGCAAGCTGGATCCAGTGATTGGTCGTGATGATGAAATTCGCCGTACCATTCAGGTCTTGTCACGCCGTACCAAAAATAACCCGGTACTAATCGGTGAGCCTGGTGTCGGTAAAACTGCGATTGTAGAAGGTCTGGCACAGCGTATAGTGAATGGTGAAGTTCCAGAAGGTCTGAAAGGTAAACGCGTTCTGTCACTGGATTTAGGTTCATTGCTGGCTGGTGCCAAATACCGTGGCGAATTTGAAGAACGTCTAAAAGCTGTTCTGAAAGACCTGGCCAAACATGAAGGCGAAATTATTCTGTTCATCGACGAGCTGCATACCTTGGTGGGCGCAGGTAAGGGCGATGGTGCCATGGATGCCGGTAACATGCTGAAACCAGCATTGGCACGTGGTGAGCTGCGTTGTGTGGGTGCAACGACCCTGGACGAATACCGCCAGTACATCGAAAAAGATGCAGCTTTGGAACGTCGTTTCCAGAAAGTATTGGTGGATGAACCAAGTGTAGAAGATACCATTGCAATTTTGCGTGGTCTGAAAGATCGTTATGCGACTCACCATGGTGTACAGATTCTGGATTCTGCGATTATCGCTGCGGCGAAAATGTCACATCGCTACATCACTGACCGTCAGTTACCAGACAAAGCGATTGACCTGATTGATGAAGCAGCATCTCGTATCAAAATGGAGCTGGACTCTAAGCCAGAAGCTTTGGATAAACTGGAACGCCGTTTAATTCAGCTGAAAATGCAGCTGGAAGCGGTGAAAAAAGATGAGGATTCGGGTGCCAAGTCTGAAGTGAAATATCTGGAAGATCAGATTGCTACAGTTGAGAAAGAGTATAGCGAGCTAGAAGAAATCTGGCGTGCAGACAAAGCGCTGGTTGCGGGCAATAAAGACATTCAGGTGAAACTAGATCAAGCCCGTATTGCGCTAGAAAAAGCGCAGCGTGAGGGTGATCTGGCAGAAGCGGCACGTTATCAGTATGGCGTAATTCCTGAGTTACAGAAGCAACTGGAACGTATTGAAGCAGCTGAAGAAAGTGAAGCACCAAAACTATTGCGTGACAAAGTTACTGACAATGAGATTGCTGAAGTGGTCAGTGCTGCAACTGGTATTCCAGTGGCAAAAATGCTGCAAGGTGAGCGTGACAAACTGCTACATATGGAAGAATTCCTGCATAAACGTGTCGTCGGTCAGGAAGAAGCTGTCGTGGCAGTGTCGAATGCAGTACGCCGTTCACGTGCCGGATTGTCTGATCCAAACCGTCCAAGTGGATCATTCTTGTTCTTAGGTCCAACTGGGGTGGGTAAGACTGAGTTGACCAAAGCTCTGGCGAACTTCCTGTTTGACAGTGATGATGCAATGATCCGTATCGACATGTCGGAATTTATGGAAAAACATTCTGTCAGCCGTCTGGTTGGTGCGCCTCCGGGCTATGTCGGTTATGAAGAAGGGGGTGTGCTAACTGAAGCGGTACGTCGTAAACCCTATAGCGTGGTGCTGTTTGATGAGGTTGAGAAAGCGCATCCGGATGTATTTAATATCTTATTACAGGTATTGGATGATGGCCGCTTAACGGATTCACAAGGTCGTGTGGTGGACTTCAAAAATACCGTGATCGTGATGACTTCTAACCTGGGTTCAAGTGATGTGCGTGAACTGGGTGGTGGTGCGACCCGAGATGAGGTACGTAGTGTGGTGATGAATGCAGTGTCGGAACACTTCCGTCCTGAGTTCATTAATCGTATCGATGAGATTGTGGTGTTCCATTCACTGGAAAAAGCCCAGATTCGTGGTATTGCTGATATCCAGTTGAACCGTTTACGTCAACGTCTGGCAGAGCGCGACTTGCGCTTATCCGTGGAAGACAGTGCTTTTGACCAGTTGATCGATGTAGGCTTTGATCCTCTATATGGTGCGCGTCCATTGAAACGTGCGATTCAGCAACGTATAGAAAATGGCCTGGCGCAAAACATTCTTGAAGGAAAATTCAATCCGGGCGATACCATTGTGGTCAGCGCTGAAAATGGTGAACTGGTCTTTGAGAAAATGAAGCTCAACTAATCCAAATTGATCGGAAAAGAAAAACCCAGCCTAGGCTGGGTTTTTCTTTATGGCATTTACTTCTTTCATCGCACCACTTTTCATTTCTCCCTCTGCGAGAAAAAGAAAGAGGGTGTAAATCCTGATGAAAGAAATTAATTCACTATTAAATTACATTTTTGGATGAGTGATTTTCCATGCACGGTGAATCTTCTGATTACGCTTGAAATCAGGACCGATGGTTTCATGGGTGATTTCTTCCACATCAAAGAATGCCAAGATTTCTGCATCCATTTCAAAGCCACGATAATTATTTGAGAAGTAGAGTGTACCTTCAGTGGTTAAACGGTTCATGGCACGTTTAATCAAAGATAAGTGGTCACGTTGTACGTCAAAAGTACCGTAGAATTTCTTCGAGTTTGAGAATGTCGGTGGATCGATAAAGATCAGTTCATACTGCTCATGACCTTCTTTCAGCCATTCGAAACAGTCAGATGCAAAGAACTGATGTTGCTCATCAGCATGATCTACAGTCAGGCCGTTCAAGACGAAGTTTTCTTTTGACCAGTTCAAATAGGTATTGGACAAATCCACACTCGTCGTACTTGCTGCACCACCCAGTGCTGCATGTAAACTTGCCGTAGAGGTATAGCTATACAGATTCAGGAAATGCTTACCTTTGGCCTCTTTAGCAATACGTAAACGCATTTGACGGTGATCGAGGAACAGACCGGTATCCAGATAATCGGTCAGGTTGACCAGAATCTTGGCTTGACCTTCCTGCACGATAAAACGTTTAGACGCCGTGCTTTGTTTGGTGTACTGGTTTTTGCCTTCCTGACGAGCACGGGTCTTGATAAAGATCGCATCACGACCTAAACCTGTCACAGCACGAATCGCCTGCAAAGCCAGGTTAAAACGTTTTTTAGCTTTTTCAGGATCAATTTTTTTCGGTGGGGCATATTCCTGAACGTGCAGACGCTCACCATACAGGTCTACTGCGATATTAAAATCAGGTAAGTCTGCATCATACAAACGTAGACAGTGAATATTTTCTTTCACCGCCCATTTTTTCAGAGTTTGCATATTCTTGGTCAGACGGTTGGCAAATTCCATCGCACCTTCGATTGGCTCGAATTGCTGTGGTTGCCAACTTTCCAGGAATGGACGTACCACTGCAGCCGGTTTAACTGTACCGAAACGGATATAGATCGGTAATTTACCGTTCATCAGGCGTAGAATTTGCGGATCATTGAACGCCAAGACATCTGCCTGTTCAACTTGGGATGCAATCACTGCTGCTTTTTGATTCGGGAAATTCTTTTGCAGCAGATTAGACAAACCTAAGTACAACGCACGGTTAGAAGCCTTGTCACCTAAACGTTCACCATAAGGCGGGTTGGTCACGAAGAATACTTTCTTGCCTTCGGCCTGGAAATCAGGCCAGTCATTTAAGGTACGTTCTTCGATCATAATCTGGTCAAGCGCTGATTCAAAACCTGCCGCAATGATATTTTGCTTGGTGGCTTTTACCGCTTCCCAGTCAGCATCGAAGGCATAAAATTTTGGTAATGGATTTTCCAGCGCAGCTTTATGACGTTCAGCAGCTTCGGCTTTAATACCCATCCACAATTCATGATCATGACCATTCCAGCCGTTAAAGCCGAAACGACGGACCAGGCCTGGTGCACGATCAGTCAGAATCATTAAAGATTCAATAATAAAGGTACCTGAACCACACATAGGATCAACCACAATATCCGGGTTGATGTCTTTCAGGCCACCTTTTTGCAGGATCGCTGCTGCCAGGTTTTCCTTGATTGGTGCTTCAGTCATAAAGCGACGATAGCCACGTTTATGCAGAGAATCACCAGAAAGGTCCAGACAGTAGGTATGGGCTTTTTTACCAGCCAGAATATACATAGTGATTTCTGGCTGTTTGGTATCGATACTTGGACGTTTACCCACGGCTTCCATAAAGGAATCCACGACACCATCTTTAGCACGCAAAGTGGCAAATTGGGTATTGACCTTGATATCACGTTCGACATGCAGACGAATTGCGAAGGTACTTTGTGGTGCAAAAATGAGTGACCAGTCAAAGCTGATTGCACCTTCATAAAGCTCTTCAGCCACATCACGCGCATCATGGGAGAATTCAATTTCATGTGTGTGGATTGGCATCAGGACACGTGAAGCCAGACGCGACCACATACAGATGCGGTACGCATTTTCCAGTGTACCTTTAAAGGTCAGACGACCCGGGAAACGTTCAATATCCTGAACACCTAAACCTTTGATTTCTTCTTCTAATAAGGTTTCCAGACCATCGGCACAGGTGACCCAATAATTGCTTAAACGTGAAGAGGTATTCATAAAATAGAGAGACCGGAAAAGAATAAATAAAAACTGCGCTCAGTTTACCGTATTTTGCCTTTTAAAGCTTTTGAAATTGTTTCGATTGGCTTTGAAATTTCACCTGAACAAGCCCGCTACAATGAAATAAATATTAAATACATGATAAGTGAATCAAATTGGTATGGAAATTGCTCCTTATACAAAATGAGACTGTAGCCACTGGGGAGGGGCTACAGTCTCATTTTTTAAATAATTGGGGGTTTAAAATGGTAAATGGGGATAGCTTTTCAATTGCAACTTTAATTTATGCGCGTTTAAGACGTATTTCCGGTCGTGTAATTGATGCAATCTACCTGTCTGAAAATAAAGACTATGCAAAGCATGTGATTGAGCTGGCTATAGCAACTCAAGATGAGGAGTTATCACGACTGGTAGAAAAATTAAGACAGGTTTTCGATCTGTCTATGGATCAGGATGAATCTCTAACAGATACAACTCAGCATGTTCAGGATGACTGGATTGTTGTGGAACCGACACAAGAAGATATTCATCGCGCCCAAGTTGCCCATCGTTATATTGGCGCATTGCGCTAAGCTGGTTATGAGTGCAGATGCACCAGACTGATGCACTCATTTTTTTGCATGCAAAAAAATAGCAATCTGAGAAAAAGGTTAAATTATCTTATTGAAAAAATACATAGGAATTTCAAAATCAATTTTTATTATCAAGTCGGTTTTTGTACAAGTAGCCGATTTCCCAAGTGCGAACAGAAGTGAATCTCTGTATAATACGTTGACTTAACGTATAAGGAATCTCTCATGCACTTGGCTGCATTGCATACACCGAGCCAGATTCAACTCAATAAAGAAGGCAATCTAAAACACTTCTTGACTATCGAAGGTCTTTCTAAAGAAACTCTTACAAAAATACTGGACACTGCGGCGTCCTTTTTTAATGACCAAAATCAGCTCATTACCAATAATTTGCTCGAAGGGCGAACGGTAATGAACCTCTTCTTCGAAAACTCTACCCGTACTCGTACCACTTTTGAAGCAGCTGCAAAGCGCCTTTCTGCTAACGTTCTTAATATCGATATCGCACGCTCAAGTACCTCTAAAGGTGAAACGCTGCGTGATACCTTGTGGAACCTTGAAGCAATGGCAGCGGACATTTTCGTGGTACGTCATTCATCTTCTGGTGCAGCGCATTTTATTGCCAAAGATGTCTGCCCAAATCTGGCCATCATTAATGCGGGGGATGGTCGTCATGCCCATCCAACCCAAGCCATGTTAGATATGCTCACGATTCGCCGTGAGACTAAAAAGAATTTTGAAGATATTTCAATTGCGATTATCGGTGACATCAAGCACTCACGTGTAGCGCGTTCGGATGTCGCAGCCTTACAAACCTTAGGCTGTAAAGATATTCGTGTGATTGCGCCGAATACTTTACTTCCTTATGGCTTCGATGATTACGGTCCAGAAGTTCGTCTGTTCAATAATATGGAAGACGGCATCAAAGACTGCGATGTGATCATTACCTTACGTATTCAGAACGAGCGGATTGATTCACCGGCGCTATCTTCACAGGCTGAATTCTACAAAATGTATGGCCTGAATAAAGAACGTCTTGCCATGGCGAAACCCGATTGTATCGTGATGCATCCGGGTCCAATGAACCGTGGTGTAGAGATTGATTCCAGTATCGCAGATGGTCCACAGTCAGTGATTCTGAATCAGGTGACCAACGGGATTGCAGTACGTATGGCGGTGTTGGCACTTTCAATGCAGGGCCAGCTCCAGGAACAAGGTTTGATTGAAGCGATTGCGGTATAAGGAATAAGTCATGTCTATTGTTAAAATTGAGAATGTTCGAGTTCTAGACCCAATCGAAAAAACTGACAGTGTACAAACAGTTTATCTGGAAAATGGTAAGCGTATTGCTGAAACTGCAAATGTGTCAGAAACGATTAATGGTCAAGGTAAATGGCTGATGCCTACTATGGTCGATCTGTGTGCACGTTTACGTGAACCTGGTCAGCAACAGCATGGTACCTTGAAATCTGAAGGCAAGGCAGCACGTGAAAACGGTATTCTGCATGTGTTTACGCCACCTGATTCAAAGCCAATCGTACAGGACAATGGTGCCTTGATTCATGGTCTGGTTGAAAAAGCCATGCTGGATGGCGGCATCTATCTGGAAGTGATTGGTGCGCAGACACAAGGTTTAAATGGACAACAGCCGGCAAATATGGCGGGTCTGAAAAAAGGTGGTTGTAGTGCTGTATCCAATGCCAGCGCGCCGTTTGCCAATGATGATGTAGTCCTGCGTACCCTAGAATATGCAGCAGGTCTTAACCTGACTGTAGTGTTCTATGCAGAAGAACCGCAAATTGCCAAAGATGGCTGTGTGCATGAGGGTTTTATTGCATCACGTCAAGGTTTACCAATGATTCCGGCACTGGCAGAGACTGTCGCGATTGCTAAATATCTGCTGATGATTGAAGCGACTAAAGTGCATGCACACTTTGGTTTGTTATCTTGTGGTGCTTCGGTTGAGCTGATCCGCATTGCCAAAGAAAAAGGTCTCCCAGTAACATGTGATGTGGCGATGCATCAGTTACATTTAACTGATGCACTGATTGACGGCTTTAACTCACTGGCTCATGTTCGTCCGCCATTACGTTCTGAATCAGATAAAGAGTTACTGCGTCAAGGCGTGAAGTCTGGAGTGATTGATGCGATCTGTACCCATCACGAACCACTCAGCAGCTCTGCAAAAATGGCGCCGTTTGCAGAAACTCAGCCTGGCTTTACTGCATTTGATACCTTCCTTCCATTTGGTTTGCAACTGATCAAAGAAGGTCTGTTTAGTCCATTGGAATGGGTAGAGAAAGTGACGATTGCACCTGCCAAGGTCGCTAAAATGCAAGAGCGCTGGATGAATGAGGCAGGTTGGGTGCTGCTTGATCCTGAAATAGAATGGACTTTGACGAAAGAGAGCATTGTGTCACAAGGTAAAAATACACCATTGATCAATCAAAAGGTTAAAGGAAAAGTTTTACAAAGCTTTGTGCCAGCATAAATCAGTTCCTGATTGTTTTTATTAAAGTCAGCTGCGGCTGGCTTTTTTTATTTTGGTAAACATATCATTAACTAGCACTATTGAAATGTTATGATTTTCATACAACTATTTACATTTTCTAAAAAGATCGGGTCTTAAACTGAATAAATATTAATCATTAAAAAATCAAAAGAATGGTGACTTTATGAATGACGACCTGATTCAACGATTAAAATATCATGTTACTCCGAGGGTGCTGCAAGGCGAAACAGAATATGTTGCTGCCAAAGAGCAGGCGCTGGCGCAATTTTATCCTATTTTCCTGAGTATATTGCGTGTGCATCCGGAACAGGCAGAAACTCTCAGTCAGCAATTAAATCCAAAGATTAGTGAATTGTTCACAGAAAAACCTGAAATCAAACAACGTCTGCTCGAGCATCTGGCCAGCCTGTCCGATAGCGTGCCACAAGAGCAGCTTGAACAGACCTTAAACCGTTCGATTAAACCAACTATTGAGTATCTAAAAACAGAAGCTGATGCATCTAATCCTGATGCAATTAATTATGTAATTGAAACCAATAATGATTCAATTCAAAAAGCGTTGCCGACCTGGGCATCACAGCTGTTACTTGCTATAGGTGCATCGCCACTGGTTGGCCATCATCCAACACCTGTACCGGGAATTGATCCTGAACCTGTTGAACCAGCGATTCAAAAAGAAAGAAGATCACGTTTTTTAATTCCGGTCATTGCCTTTATTATCGTGGCTGCTTTAATTATGTTCTTCTTCCGAGGCTGTACACGTGATGATGATCCAGATGATATCCGGGATATGCAAAATGCATCTAAAGCAGTCGCAACTGAAACTGCATTTCTAAAATTAAGTACTGGAAGTGAGGGGCAGATTACTAGCTGTCAGGTACAGATTAATGATCCTCAGTATATGGAAATTCTACAAAACGAGATCAAACAGATTTTTAATTATAATATCGGTTGCGGTTCAGAAAATAATGATAATTACCATTCTGAATTCACCGATCAGGATACGATTCCATCTGTATTAAAAGCAATGCAGGGTGTGCCAAATGTCAGCTTGCATTGGGAAGGAAAACAGGTTTCTGTACAAGCCGGGAATTCAGCCGATGCTGAACGTATTGCAGGTGAAATTCGCCAGCTAGCAAAAAATATGACGGTCATTACCCAAAAACCTATTAGTACTGCAAAGGCGATTAATACGCCGAGCAATGAAGCTGAAAAAGTCTTGGCAAGTATGCCTATAGAACAAATCCAAGCCTTAGATGTTGCGACAGCTTTAAATCTGCAAGCAATTAACTTTGCTCCAGGTTCAACTGAAATCCCGACCATCAACCAGTCGATTCTGGATCAGACAGCAGCTTTAATGAAACGTGCGCCACAAGTTCATTTACGAGTGATTGGTCACACAGATGCTCAAGGCGATGAAGAACTAAATAAACAACTTTCTTTACAGCGTGCTCAGGCGATTGTTAACTATCTGGTAAAACAGGGGGTCGATCCTGCCCAGTTGAATGCGATAGGTATGGGGCCGGCTCAACCCAATGCATCAAATGCTAAAGATGTAGACCGTTATAAAAACCGTCGTATTGCCTTTGAAGTCATGAATACCAATACCGGGACTGTACGTGCGGTCGATGACCAAGGTGTAAAACAGAAGGTGTAAATTTAAGACTAAAGAACGGTTTATTTAAATAGCCTATTTAACTAGATTGATCAAAATGAAAAGGACGAATTGCTTCGTCCTTTTTTTATTGGCATGCTGTGCGCAATTGATCAGGAATATGAGTAAATGCGGATTACTATCATCGGGGCAGGGCGAGTGGCTTATCATCTTACCCGTGTATTGTCAGTACAGCATGAGATTGTGCAGATTTATAGCCGGACCTTGGAAAAAGCACAGCAATTGGCAGATCAATTCCAGGCACAGGCAATTGAAAAGCCTGAGCAACTGGATAATCGTGTGGATCTGGTCATTATTGCGGTTAGTGACCAGTCAATTGCCATGGTTATTGAACAGATTCATCCATATTTACCGAATAACCTGATCGTACATACTTCCGGCAGTACTCATTTAGATGTGCTGAAACAAATCCATGTACGTGCTGGTGTATTCTATCCATTACAAACCTTTAGTCTGGAACGTGAGATTAACTGGGAAAATACACCTTTATTTATCGAAGCACATGATCGCGAAGACCAAAATATCCTTCAAAATTTAGCAACTAGCCTAAGCGGTAGAGTTTATTCGTATAGTTCAGCGCAACGCCTAAGTCTGCATTTAGCTGCAGTCTTTGCATGTAATTTTAGTAACTACTGTTACGACATGGCCAAACAGGTAGTCGATGCACAGCAAGTGGATTTTGGTCTGCTTTATCCATTAATTCTGGAAACAGCAAATAAAGCGACACAGAATGATCCACGCCAGATGCAGACAGGTCCTGCTATGCGGAGAGATCAAAATATTCTGAATATGCATCAATCCATGCTGGAACAGTCACAACGTGGTGATCTGGCAGAAGTATATGCCTTGATGAGTCAGCAGATCCTGCAACGCCATCAAGCTTCCTGAACCTGAAAAATATATAGGTAACTGAATTGCATGCAGATTTCTCGATCAAGCATCGAGTTTAATTCTGAATATCAATTGTTCTATTTTCAGAAAATATCTTAAGTTGAGAAGATAATAATGAAAATGGAACAATAACAATGCAACAGGAATTTGACTACATCATTATTGGTGGAGGGAGCGCGGGATGCGTACTGGCCAGCCGTCTCAGTGAAGATCCCACTATTTCTGTCTTTTGGAAGCAGGTGGGCATGGCAATGCCTGGACAGTAAATATTCCGGCAGCCTGTGTCATGAGTTTACCAACCAAAATTAACAACTGGGCTTTTGAAACCGTTCCACAAAAAGGATTGAATGGACGTAAAGGTTATCAGCCACGTGGTAAATGTCTGGGGGGTTCCTCAGCAATTAATGCCATGATTTATATCCGTGGCAATCGTGCCGATTATGATGATTGGGCAGCACAAGGCTGTACTGGCTGGTCTTATGATGAAGTACTGCCATATTTTATCCGATCTGAGAATAACCATCGCATTCAGAATGAATATCATGGTAATGCAGGCCCTTTACATGTATCCGATGTGCAAACAGACAGTATTTTCCATGAGCGATATTTACAGGCAGCACGTGAGCAGGGCTATCCAGTGCTGGATGATTTTAATGGTGCAGAGCAGGAAGGCTTAGGGATTTATCAGGTGACTCATGATAATGGTGAGCGCTGTAGCGCAGCTCGAGCTTATCTGTTTCCACATTTGAATCGTCCGAATTTGACCATATGGACTAAAGCCACCACGCATAAAATTATAATCGAACAAAAAGCGGCAGTTGGGGTGCAGGTGCAACATGCGGGTCAATTAAAAACGTTACGAGCACGACAGGAAGTTTTGCTCTCGGCAGGTGCTATGCAATCTCCACACCTATTGATGCTATCTGGAATTGGTGATGCTGAAGAACTGAAACAACACGGTATCGAGCTCAAGCACCACTTGCCAGGGGTTGGAAAGAATTTTCATGATCACCCCGATTTTATTTTCGGCTATAGCGTCAAGGAATTTGCCGGAACTTTCGGGATATCCATGTCAGGTTCACTGGATATGTTTAAGCAGATTGGGCGATATCGCAGTGAACGCCGCGGCATGATTGCGTCTAATTTTGCTGAATGTGGAGGATTCATTAAAAGCTCGCCAGCACTGAAAATTCCCAATCTGCAACTGCATTTCGTGGTGGCATTAGTGGATGACCATGCACGTAAGTTCCGCAGAAGCCACGGTATTTCCTGTCATGTCTGTTTATTAAATCCACGCAGCCGTGGTTCAATTAAGCTGAGCGGGCCAAACATTCATGATCCGCTATTGATTGATCCAAATTTCTTGAACGATGAACGCGATTTGGATGATCTGGTCCAAGGCTTTAAACTGACGCAAAAATTGATGCAGTCACCATCGCTTTCCAATCTGTATAAGCAGGATTTATTTACTGCGCAGGTAAAAAATGATGATGACATCCGGGGAATTCTGCGCAATCGGGTAGATACGGTGTATCACCCAGTTGGTAGTTGTAAGATGGGCGTTGATGATATGTCTGTAGTCAATCCTGAATTATGTGTCTATGGCATTCAAAATCTGCGGGTGATTGATGCTTCAGTCATGCCATCGGTCGTGAATGGCAATACCAATGCACCAACAATTATGATTGCAGAAAAAGCAGTAGATCTAATCCGGGCAAGACAGCAAACATCGAAAGTTGCTTAAAAATATGAGAATTTCATTTTGCAGAATAAATAGGAACCGTATATGACGTCATGGGAACAAGGTGCAAATCTGGATAGTGCCAAATACATGCAGGATATTTTCCAGCAACAGCGTCAGGTGTGTTTGCAAGCAGCATATCCAGACTATGAGCAGCGTCAACAGCAACTCAAAACACTATATCAAATGGTGGTGGAGCATCAGCATGAGATGGCTGCTGCCATTAGTCGGGATTTCTCGAACCGGAGTCTTGACGAAACCAAGCTGTTTGAAGTGCTGACCAGTTTAAATGGACTGAAACACAGCTTGAAACATCTGAAAAAATGGATGAAGCCGAGTAAACGTCAAGTTGGTATTCTGTTTCAGCCAGCCACGGGTTATGTGATGTATCAGCCGGTAGGCGTGGTTGGTATTGTGGTGCCGTGGAATTATCCGCTTTTCCTTGCCATAGGTCCTTTGGGCCAGGCCTTGGCTGCGGGTAACCGGGTCATGCTAAAAATGAGTGAATATACCCCGGAATTTTCCAGTCTGTTTCAACAGCTGATTGCCCGTTATTTCCCAGCTGACCAGATTGCTGTAGTTACGGGGGATGCACAAGTCGCGCAGCAATTTACTACTTTGCCATTTGATCATTTGCTCTTTACTGGCGCGACTTCAATTGCACGTCATGTGATGCATGCGGCGGCGGAGAATCTGACCCCAGTCACACTGGAGCTCGGTGGTAAGTCACCTGTTATAGTCGCGAAAGATGCTGATTTACAGGAAAGCGCACGCCGTCTGGCTTTTGGCAAAACCATGAATGCCGGGCAGACCTGTGTAGCACCAGATTATGCATTTGTACATCATTCACAAATACCCGCTTTTATTCAGGCGTACTTTGATGCTATTCGACAGTTCTATCCAAATAGTATTTTAAGCAATCTGGATTATACAACCATCATTAATGACCGGCAGCTTGCTCGATTACAGCAATATATTAAGGATGCTCAGGCCAAAGGTGCACAGTTGCATCAGATTGAACAAGGGGTAGATGGGCGCCGTTTGCCGCACCTGGTCTTGACCAATGTTCATGACGATATGTTGATCATGCAGAATGAAATCTTTGGCCCACTTTTGCCCGTCATTGGCTATGAGCAGATGGATGAAGTAATTAACTACATCAACCAGCATGACTGGCCATTGGCACTATATTATTTTGGCTATAACAAAGCTGAGCAACAAAAAGTATTACATGCGACACATAGCGGTGGAGTTTGTCTCAATGAAACCTTGATGACGGCAGGTATGGAGGATATGCCCTTTGGTGGGATTGGCCCATCTGGAATGGGACATTATCATGGACATGAAGGCTTTAAGACCTTTAGTCATGCCAAGTCGGTATTTAGCCGTCCAAAATTCAGTTTGATGAAGCTGATTTATCCACCGTATGGCAGTTCGATTTTAAAATTGATTTATCGTATCTTCTTGCGTTAAAGTGAGTAATGCCTAGGAAAAATTGCCTGGCATAAAGATGATCAATCTATTTTTCTTTCTAAAATTGATTTCAGATATTCTGATCGCGATCATTCATTAATTCGAAGATAAATTCTTTTCATAAAAAAGCGCTGAATTATCAGCGCTTTTTTTGGATTCCTCTTGGATTAAGAGATTTTCTTAAAGATAAAGTCATTAATCTTGTGACCGGCTTCAATACCACGACGCTCGAATTTGGTTTGAGGACGCCAGTCAGGACGAGGATAACTGTTGCCTTTACCTGCCAGGTTTTCCAAACGTGGACGCTCTTCAAGCACTTCCAGCATCCATTCAGCATACGGTTCCCAGTCAGTCGCAGCGTGGAATGTACCGCCGAGCTCTAACTTTTGTTCAACCAATGGCATGCGGTCGTGTGATACGAAACGGCGTTTGAAGTGACGTTTTTTCTGCCATGGATCAGGGAAATACAACTGCACCGTGTTGATACTGTTATCCGGCATTTCACGTAGGACTTGAATTGCATCGGCATCCAGGACACGCAAGTTGGTTAAGCCTTCCATACCTGCTTCATACACACATTGTGCGATGCCAGGTACGTGCACTTCAATACCGACAAAATTACGTTCAGGATTGGCTTTGGCCATCAATACCAGTGAACGACCCATACCGAACCCGATTTCTACAGTCAATGGACGTTCAGGGTGCTCAAAATGCTGACGCAAATCACCCACCGGATATTCCAAAATTAAGTGACCATATTGTTCAAGCGCAGTACGTTGAGAGGTATTTAATGGCGCTGAGCGGCGCATAAACGTCACAATTTCACGGTGCTCGCTTAAATTGTCCAGCTCCACGACTTGCTGGTCTAATTGATCGTTCGACATAACTTTGGCAAATCTAAAAATTCAGAATGCGGTATTTTAAGTCCTGAGCGGAGCAAGTCAAACTTTTCTCAGGAATTCACTACTAAAAACTGGCATTGAGCTTATTCCTCAGAAAAATAAAAGGGCCAATTGGCCCTTTTAAATCATATGAATGATGATCAGGTTTGATAACGGTCGACCAAAGTACTGCTGGCTTCATTCAGTCCAGTCACCTGAACATCAATTCCTTGGGCTTTAAATTTCTGTACGACGTTATTGAACATATTCACAGAAGTGACATCCCAAATATGGGCATGGGTCAGATCAAGTTCAACAACTGCCAGGTTTTCCTTAAAGTCAAAGAACTGATAGAAACGGTCTGAACTGCTAAAAAAGATCTGCCCGGAAATCACATAACGACGAGAACGTTCATCTAGCAAATGAGTATATACGTGAACCGTATTTTCCAGTTTGTTGATAAAGAACAGGGCAGACAATACCACGCCGATTAACACGCCTAATGCCAGGTTATGGGTCACCAAAACTACCAGCACAACAGTAATCATCACCACATTAAAAGCAAGCGGATGCTTGTTAAACTGCTTGATAGCACCCCACTGGAAGGTGGTAAATGACACCATGATCATAATGGCTACCAGTGCTGCCATCGGGATATAAGCCAGCCAATCTTTTAGAAATACCACTAGGCAAAGTAGGAACACGCCTGCCACAAGCGTAGACAGACGGGTACGTGCACCAGACGAGACATTGATAATCGACTGTCCAATCATGTCACAACCGGCCATTCCACCCATAAAACCGCTGACGATATTGGCCATACCCTGACCACGGCATTCCTGATGGCGGTCACTTTCAGAATCGGTGACTTCATCGACTACAGTGGTGGTCATCATGGTTTCAAGTAAACCGACAGTGGCCAAAGTCGCTGAATAAGGAAAAATAATTTGTAGTGTTTCAAAGTTCAGCGGAATTTCTGGAATCAAGAAAACTGGTAAGGTATCTGGAAAATGTCCTAAGTCACTCACGGTACGCATATCTGATCCGAGGACAAGAGCCAGACCGCTGAGGACGATAATACAGATCAGTGGAGAAGGGATGGCTTTACCAATTTTCGGAAGATAAGGAAATAAATAGATAATTGCCAAACCGATCGCAACAAACAGATAACCGGTCACATCCATTTTTTGCATTTCCGGGATTTGCGCAACAAAAATCAGAATCGCCAAGGCATTCAAGAAGCCATAGACCACTGATTGCGAAACAAAGCGCATCAATTTGGCAACTTTAAATGAACCGGCAATTACCTGAATAATCCCGGTTAATATAGTGGCAGCCAGTAAGTATTGCAGACCATGCTCCTTGACCAAAGTAATCATGAGGAGCGCCATCGCACCAGTTGCTGCCGAGATCATTGCTGGGCGACCACCGAAGAAGGCAATAGATACCGCGATACAGAAAGATGCGTACAGACCGACTTGAGGATCGACGCCAGCAATGGCAGAAAACGCAATCGATTCTGGAATGAGGGCTAATCCGACCACCAGGCCAGCCAGAACATCAGTGCGGATATTGGAAAACCATTCTTCTTTTTTCAGACTTATCACAGAATTTCATCATTTCACTTTTAACCCCGCGTATCTTAATCGTCCTGGTATAAAAATCCACACAAGAATGACTTGAAAATGTCTGGAATATACTCAATATTGAAGAAGTAAATGTCTTTTGGCGGCAGTTACGCTTTTTTGCAATTTACAGGTTTGATCACTTGAAAGTTTGTTAGAAGCGATTTAAAACATTGAGAAGTAGATAACAAGGATCAGAAATGAAGCTTTACTATGCACCTGGTGCATGCTCGTTGGCAGCACATATTATTTTAAATGAAATTAATGTTGATTTTGATTTGGAACGTGTTGATTTAAAAACACATAAAACTGAGAAAGGCACAGATTATTACGAGATCAATCCAAAAGGCTATGTTCCAGCACTGGAAATTAACCCGGGCCTGATTCTGACTGAGAACGTTGCGATTCTTCCATTTCTGGCACAACACGATCCAAAACAAGATTTAATTCCTCCATCAGGTATGGGACGTGCCAAAGTCCTGGAATGGTTAGGTTACCTAAACTCAGAATTACATGATGCTTATGCGGTATTCTTTGGTGCGCCAATGGATGAGGAAGCCAAGAAAAAGGCGTATGCAGAAATTGACCGCTTATTAAGTTACATTGATAAAGCCATTGGTGGATCAGACAATGATTACCTGGTGGATGATAACTTTGGACCAGCAGATGCTTATCTGTTTGTACTTACTAACTGGTCAAATCATATCGAACACGATTTGACACCTTATAAAAATATCATTCACATTCGTAATAAAGTCGCAGAGCGTCAGTCAGTACAGATTGCTATGCGTGATGAAGGATTAATTCCTTAATACATCGTAGCAAATCAATAAAGGACTCGATTGAGTCCTTTATTTTTGCACTTAATTTTCTTATCAACGAGTTTATTTAAAGAAATAACCTGTCTCAGGCGAGCTGGCATTCGCCATACGCTTATGTGGCATGCGACCCGCTAAGAATGCTTCACGACCAGCTTCTACTGCTTTACGCATAGCAGATGCCATTAAGACTGGATTCTGTGCTGCTGCAATGGCTGTATTCATCAACACGCCATCACAACCGAGTTCCATCGCAATTGCTGCATCACTGGCTGTGCCGACACCAGCATCGACCAGTACAGGCACTTTGGCATTTTCCTTAATGATAGAAATGGTATGAGGATTCAGAATTCCCAGACCTGAGCCGATCAAACTTCCCAAAGGCATGATCGCAACACAACCCATGCTTTCCAGTTCCTGCGCCACGATTGGATCATCTGATGTATACACCATAATTTCAAAACCATCATCAATCAGGGTGCGTGCTGCTTTTAAAGTTTCAGTGATATTTGGATATAAGGTTTTTTCGTCACCCAGAACTTCCAGTTTTACCAAGTTATGACCATCCAGCAGCTCACGTGCCAGCATACAGGTGCGTATAGCACTGTTAGCATCAAAACAGCCAGCGGTGTTTGGCAGAATGGTATATTTTTCGGGTGGAATCACGGATAGCAGATTTGGCTGGTCAGGATGCTGGCCGATATTCACGCGACGGATTGCAACCGTAACAATTTCAGCACCACTCGCCTGAATCGCCTGATCTGTTTCCTGTAAGTCTTTATATTTTCCTGTACCAACCAACAGACGTGACTGGAACTGGCGTGAGCCAATTTGAAGTAAATCTTGCATAGTATTTCCGAACCTTAGCCGCCACCGACAGCGTGAATAATTTCGATTTTGTCTGCCTCACAGATTGGCGTTGCTGCCAGTCTACTTTTGGGAACGATCATTTCATTGACTTCAACGGCATAGCGCTTACCTTCAAGCGCAAGGTGCTGAACCAGTTCCATTAAGGTGGTGCAGTCAGTCTGTTGTTGTTCGCCATTGATATAGATGTTCATTTTGGCACCCTCTGAATGTGATCAGTTCTTACTTGATGTATTTAAATGCATTCCAGGCCAGGGTCAGCCAGCCTGCAATCATCAGTGCGCCTCCGATCGGGGTAATTGCACCCAAACCACGCGGTAAACCAAGTGCCATAATATAGAGTGAACCACTGAACAGTAAAATGCCCAATTGAATCAAAATAAAACTTGGTTTAATCGGCAACTGTGGAATCACTTTTGCCAGAATGCCTAACAGCAACAAGCCGAGCGCATGATAGAAAAAGTAATCGGTTGCAGTCTGCCACCAGCCAAGCTGTGCTTCAGTTGCACGTGCTTTCAAGCCATGTGCACCAAAAGCGCCCAGCATTACTGCAAGGGCCAGGTTAATCGCTGAAATTGCAATCCACATCTGAACTGATCTTCCTGTAAATTTTGCGCTTAACCTTAGCATAAAAGCACAGGCTGAAACACCGTATTAAAAGACAAAAAAGCCTTCAGATCTGAAGGCTTTTCTATATAAGATATGGAACCTAGTTGGAAGACATCGCAACTTTAATTTTTTCCATGGCATTCTTTTCAAGCTGACGAATACGTTCTGCAGAAACATTATATTCTGCGGCAAGCTCATGCAGGGTAGATTTTTCATCATCCAGCCAGCGACGCTGCAAGATGTTACGTGAACGGTCATCCAGTTGTTCCATGGCATCGTGCAGGGCAGCTGTACTTTGTTCTTCATAGTCTTCATTTTCAATCAGACGTGCCGGATCATAACGGTTATCTTCCAGATATAGCGCTGGAGCGACATGACCTGAACCTTCATCGTCATCATCACCTGAAGCTTCAAATGCTGCATCATAGGCAGTCAATCGACCTTCCATTTCCAGAACCTGTTCGGGGGTCACATTCAGGTCATTGGCAATTGATCGAGCCTCATCTAAGGTCAGCTTTTTAGATGACTTTTTCAGACTACGCAGATTAAAGAACAGTTTGCGCTGAGCTTTAGTTGTCGCAATTTTGACAATACGCCAGTTACGGATTACATATTCGTGGATTTCAGCCTTAATCCAGTGCACGGCAAAGGAAACAAGACGAACACCCATATTCGGATCAAAGCGTTTAACCGCTTTCATTAAGCCAAGGTTACCTTCCTGAATCAGGTCACCTTGAGGCAGGCCATAACCTGCATAACTACGTGCAATATGGACTACAAAACGCAGGTGGGACATCACCAGCATTTTTGCTGCGTCCAGATCCTGGTCATAGAAATATCGGTCTGCCAACTCTTTTTCTTGTTCGGCAGTTAAAATAGGAATCTGATTGACAGTACTAATATAAGCACCGAGATTGACACCTGGCGCCGATAATGACAGGGGCATCAATTGATTGCTGCTGTCACTCATGTGTTCTCCTTGAGGAATAACGGGATCATTCCCAAATCTAAGATTTATGTTAATCCAATCTCCAGTCAAATGATGGATATTTGGGTAGAGATATGTAAACTTTTATACGAATGTGGAGATAAATAGTTTAATTGAAAATTTTTAAGATTCAATTATGTAGTGAAACTCCACGTCGGAAATTTGTTGCATATTATACTTCAGCTGATTTAACTCACAGTAACGCGAAACATCAATCTGGCTGTGTGGATCTGATGATTTCAGCAGAAAGGTTTCGCCGGGATGGCTTTTCAGGGCACGTTTTAACATCAATAGCGGCATAGGACAGGGTTTACCCATGGCATCGACGGTGCGAATCAGATCTGCGTTGTCAATCATTTCCGTAATATTCATTCGATTTTAAAAGGGGTCTAAATATTAGCAAATAGGATGCCAAATCCCAACTTTTTTAAAAAAATATAAACGAAATAATAATTAAAAAAACCTTATGCAAATTTCTGAAAAAAATAGCGAAATCAATTAGAACAAACCTAAAAAAAGGCTATTAATTGTTATAAACCCATGTTAAGCTCGATGAGTTAGTGGGATTTTAGATAAACAAATTGATTGTTTTTCGTCCTGCAAATAAATGGATGTAACCGGGATTTTGTTAATAGTTTTACAGAATGATTACAAGCTTAAAAATAATATTTTCAAACTTGTTTGCTCTGCTGTTTGCAACACCGGGTGGTCCTTCTTTTCGGTACAATGAGGATTAACTTATGACAGCTGCTCGCGAACAAGGCGTAGTTAAGTGGTTTAACGATACTAAAGGCTTCGGCTTTATTCAACGTAATGGTGGTGATGACGTATTCGTTCATTTCCGTGCAATCCAAGGTGATGGTCACCGTTCACTTCGTGATGGCCAACGTGTTGAATTCAGTGTTGTAAAAGGCCAAAAAGGCTTCCAGGCTGAAGAAGTTCAACCATTAGACTAATCTTCGGATTAAGCTAATAAAACGCCCCAATATAAATTGGGGCGTTTTTTGTTTATACTGTCTGTATCTTAGTGATTATCTAGTTAGAGCACCGCTTTATGTCATCTGGTTTTGAAACCTTAAATTTACATCCTAATCTAAAACAAGCGATTGATGCTTTAGGCTTTTCTTCTATGACGCCTATTCAGGAGAAGGTTTTAAAATTCACATTGGCAGGTCATGATGCAATTGGTCGTGCGCAAACGGGTACGGGCAAAACAGCAGCCTTCCTGGTGAGTATCATTAATGATCTATTGAATAATCCTGTTCAGGAACAGCGTTACCGTGGTGAGCCACGTGCACTGATTCTGGCACCGACTCGTGAACTTGCACTACAAATTGAAAGTGACGCGCATGAGCTGACCAAGTTTACTGACCTGAGTGTCGTGACGCTGCTTGGTGGAGTAGATTTTGACAAGCAAAAAGCACAGCTCGATAAGGCACCTGTGGACATCATGGTTGCTACTCCAGGTCGCTTGATTGACTTTGTTGAACAAAAAGAAGTTTGGTTAGATCAGATTGAATTGCTGGTGATTGATGAAGCAGACCGCCTGCTGGATATGGGCTTTATCCCTTCAGTGAAACGTATCGTACGTTTCTCGCCACGCAAGGAACAGCGCCAGACTCTGATGTTCTCAGCAACTTTTAGCTATGACGTATTGAATCTGGCACAACAGTGGTTATTTGAACCCGTAACGGTTGAAATTGAGCCAGAAAAGAAAACCAATGCGGACGTTGAACAACGTGTATATATGGTTGCCAAGGCAGATAAATATAAACTGCTACAAGACATTTTACGTGATGAACCGATTGAGAAGGTCATGATTTTTGCCAACCGTCGTGATCAGGTGCGTAAACTCTATGATCATCTGAAACGTGACAACTATAAAGTGGTGATGCTGTCTGGTGAAATTGCCCAAGACAAGCGCTTAAAAATGCTGGACCAGTTTAAAAATGGAAAACACAATATCATGATCGCAACTGATGTAGCAGGTCGTGGTATTCATGTAGATGGTGTATCGCATGTAGTAAACTTTACCCTGCCAGAACAGTCTGATGATTATGTACACCGTATTGGTCGTACTGGACGGGCCGGGACTCGTGGTGTCAGTATCAGTTTCCTGTCGGAAGACGATGCGTTCTATCTTCCAGAAATTGAAAAAGCGATTGGTCAAAAATTACCATTGACCCGCCTGGAAGGTTATTGCTAATTTCCAGTTCGTAAAAAAACCGCTCATTGGGCGGTTTTTTTAGCTAGCTAAAAAGACTTTAGTTAGACTGGCAGCGGAAAGTCAGGGTAGTTTGGTAGTCATCATCTGAATTGATGCTATTGCCTGTACCCGCAATATTACCAAGTACTGTGGCAGCAGCCTGAATAATCTGCCCAGTCTGCTCATCTACCACGCCTTTCAATGCGCCATCATAGGTAGACTGTTCATCTACAATAATAGCTGTTGATCGTGAACCACAAGTTTTAGAGGCGGCGTTCACGGCATTATTTTTGGCAATGACTTGGGTCTTACCTAATCCGGTGACTTCAAATTGATTATTTTCTTTGCGGATTGCAGTTGTGTTGGTTGGATTAGTACTACACGCAGTCAGAGCGAGTGCAGTGGCAATAGCTGCACCCATTGTTAATATTTTTTTCATGTCTAAAAACCCGTCAAGATCAGATAATCGTATAATTAATCACATAATAATCTTTAGAATTTGTACAGCATGTATAAGTTTGGAAATTTTCAGTATTAGCCATGTCATTATCAAAACGCTGTTTAATGAGTTTTATCAGAAACGAAAACAGTAGCTAAAGATATCTGAGCACGAAGAATAAAAATGAAGGATATAGAGAATCCCAAGATGAATATGCTAATCTTGAATACAGTTTTTAAGTATAGAAATACAAGGCAATGACCGAATCAACGATCGAAATCGTTCATCAGAATATTCATCAACGTCAATCTATTGGTCAGCTGATTGCCCCGGCACCCAATGCTGAACAGCTGGAAATGGCTTTTCAGGCTGCACTGACTGCACCAGATCACCACCGTTTAAAACCTACTGAATTTGTAGTTATTCCAGATGATAAGCGTGAAGCTTTTGGTGAGTTATTGTCTCAGGCATTAATCGATCTGGGTCAAACTGAAGCTGCTCAGATTGAGCGGGTAAAACATCATCCTTTCCGTGCACCTTTACTGGTTCTGGCTTTGACCCGTTTAAAAGATCATTCCAAGGTGCCGCATTTTGAGCAGATTCTGAGCTCTGGTGCCGCAATTCAGAATTTCTTATTGTCCCTGCAAGCTCAAGGTTTTTCGACCATGTGGCGTAGTGGCGCTGTAGTAGAATCGTTATACTTTAAACAGGCTTTAGGAATTTCAGGTGATGATCTGGTTTCAGGCATCATTTATATTGGAACGGCGGCAAAAACTATTGCGCCACGTGCAGAAATCCATACAGAAGCATTTGTCAGCCAGTGGAATCCATCACGTTAATTTGGCTAGATAAGGATATTAGAAACACATGTCAGAATTAAAATTTTCAGATCTGGTTGAACCTGTAGAAATTGATCGTAAGACTGCGTTGCGAATTACAGTGTTGGGTGGTGGCAGTTTTGGTACAGCGATGGCAAATACTGCAGTACGCAATGGCTGTGACACCATGATCTGGATTCGTGATGAAGCCACGGCTGCGGATATTAATGCCACGCATATGAACAAGCGTTATCTGCCAGATTTTCAGCTCGAGCCTGCATTGCTGGCAGTTTCAGACTTAGAAAAAGCAGTACGTGATCGTGACATTATTCTGGTGGCAATTCCAAGCCATTCCTTCCGTGATGTACTGAAGCAGATTAAGCCTTTTATTAGCTCTCAGGCCGTGATTTCACTGACCAAAGGTATTGAAGCGAAAACCTTTAGTTTTATGAGTGATATCATTCGGGAAGAATTACCTGAAGTGCCATATGGTGTACTTTCAGGCCCGAACCTGGCGAAGGAAATTGTGGCGGGCCAGCCAGCAGGCACTGTGATTGCAAGTGATTCTGAACTGGTGCGTTATGCAGTACAGCAAGCTTTGCACAGTGCTTTATTCCGTGTTTTTGCCAGCGATGATGTGCATGGTGTAGAGCTTGGTGGTGCGCTGAAAAATATTTATGCAGTCGCAATGGGTATGGCAGCCGCCTATAACGTCGGTGAAAATACCAAGAGTATGATTCTGACTCGTGCCTTGGCAGAAATGAGCCGTTTTGCGGTGAAGCTTGGTGCGAATCCATTAACCTTCCTGGGGCTGTCGGGTGTAGGGGATTTATTCGCTACCTGTAATAGTCCGTTAAGCCGAAACTATCAGGTTGGTTATGCGCTGGGTAAAGGTAAAACTCTGGAACAGGCAACTACTGAACTGGGTCAGACGGCGGAAGGGATTAATACTATTGTACAGGTAAAAGCACGTTCAGAAAAACTGGATGTATACATGCCAATTACCTGTGCCTTGTATGCTGTGATCTTTGAAGGTGCACCGCCGATGAGTATTGCAGTGTCTTTAATGAAAAATGGTCATCGCAGTGATGTGGAATTTGTCTTGCCACATCATCAAGTCTGATTTATAAGTGATGGAACTGTATGATCAGTCTCATATTATGACCTGATCAGCAGCTTGAATGAATGAATAGGGAAATGGTATGCAACTGACACTCGTGCGTCATGGCGAAGCAGCTCCACCGGTAAGTGGTAACGACACCAAGCGTCCTTTGACCGAACGTGGACATCTACAGGCAGAACAGACTGCTCAATACCTGAAAGACATAGTTAAACCTGAAGTCTTTGTAGTGAGTCCTTTGCTTCGTGCTCAGGAAACTCTGGCACATTTGCAGGCTTTCTATAAAGATGTACCAGTGGTGATCTGTAATACCATTAAGCCGGATGATGATGCCAAAGTGGCTGTGGAGTGGTTGTCTCAGTTACCGTATGAATCAATTGTCGTGGTCTGCCATATGAATGTGGTGGCACATATTGCTTCCATTCTGACAGAGGAGTCTTTCCATCCTTTTCATTTGTCAGAAGCTCGCATTTATGATCAGGCAGTGATTGCAGCAGGTTTATCGACACAGTTAAAAAGCTTTATTCCAACAGTATAAAAAACTATTAAAACGGCAGAACACAATCGATGTTGTATTTATGGATGCCAGAAGCCAATGGGGTTTGGCAATGGTCAGATGGGGAATTCTGGAAAAGTGCAGATACACTTGAGCAACTGATTCAGGAAATCCAGGGGCAACATGGGGTAGAGGCAACGGTCTTTTTCCCGAGTCGTCATGTGCAGATTTTGCAGCAGAGCATGTCCAAAGTCCAATATAAGAAAATGGGGCAGGAGGCGATCAAGTATCTGCTGGAGGAATATGTCATTCTACCGGTTGATGCGATGAAGGTGCTTCATCATTTTCAGCAGCCGGATCAGCTCAGTGTATTGGGAATTTCCAATTCAACTGTAGAAACCATGCAGCATGTATTGACCCTTCTTCCGGTCAAGGTCACGGCATTATTGCCAGATTTTCTGGTCCTGCCTGTTCCTGAAGAAAATCAACGTATATTGGCGGAACTTGCTGGGCGACTACTGGTTCGCGAATCGGAATATGTGGGTCATTCGGTGGATGACCTGAGTCTTTATCTGGATTATCAGCCTAAAGATGTAAATTACAAGGTGAGTAACCTGAATGACGCTCAGCTGCGTAGTCTGGAAGCCGTTGTTACCCATGATCAGGTTGAGTCGTTCCAGTACAGCCTTTCCCAGCTGAAAAAAGCCAAGCAGCATCCTTTTAATGTCTTGCCTAAAGCCAAGTCAGATACACCGGTTTCCGGTTACTGGAAAGCCTGTGCTGCTGTGTTTTTGGGTATTTTGGTGCTGCAGTTTAGTTATGATGCTGTGCGTTGGTATCAATATAAAAAGATTGCCAATCAGACTGCTTCTCAAGCGATTGATCAGTTCAAATACTGGTTTGGTCAGAACTATCCTGTAAACGAGCAGAATATCAAAAGCCAGTTTGAAGGGCAGATGCGTTTAAGTCAGGTGGCGAATACTCAGGCTTTTGATCTGATCAGTCGGGTAGGACCGGTATTAATGCAAAACCAGATTATTGCGCAGCGGGTCAGTTATGATACTTCAAGTCTGAATATGGATCTGCAGGCGAACTCTTCTGATGCATTAAGCACTTTGACCCGGCAGCTGACACAGCAGGGTTTTAAAGTCGAACTGGGTAATGTACAGGCCAATGGTACAGGTGCGATCGGATCGGTGAGAATACAATAATGAAAATGCTCGATAATATTCAAATCCGGCTGGACCAGCGCATTGAACGCATTACAGATTATCTGGATAGCCTGAGCGCCCGTGAACGCTACATGGTGATCTTTACCACAATCTTTGTCATCGTGGCTGCAGTCGGTTCGGCACTATTTTATATGCACAGAGCTGCGGATACCCAGCAAAAGCGCCTGAATACCTTAAAAGATACTTTAGTGTGGATGCAGAGTAATGCAGCGACCATGAAGCCAGCAGGCGATCTGCAATTAGATGCCTCAGAAAAAGTGCAGCGTGCTGCCCAGCAGCAGGGGTTGTCGGTTTCATCCCAGCAGCAGGAAGGTAAAATTTTACTCAATGTCAGTCATGAAAATTATTCTGTACTGGCTAATTTTCTGACCCAGCTAGCCCAGAGTGGCTTAACTGTTGAAAAAATGGAACTTATCAGTGATGCCGGACAGATTAAATTAACAGCGACTGTCCTATAAACGGTAAAAATAAAGATTTGCAAAGCATGGTTTTTTTACCGGGCTGTGACTATAATATGCCGACTTAAAAAGCAGTAGACTTTTCTGGATATGTTGTATTCTCTAGCCCGCCCTTTGTTGTTTTCTTTAGCACCAGAGCGTGCACATGAGCTGACACTATCACTGTTGAAATCCTCCCATGCCATGGGGATGATGCGTCAAAACGTTGCTTCTAAACCAGTGACCTGTATGGGAATCGAATTTCCGAATCCGGTAGGTCTGGCGGCAGGGTTGGACAAAAATGGTGCCTATATCGATGCTCTTGCAAGTCAAGGCTTTGGTTTTATTGAAATCGGTACTATTACCCCGCGTCCTCAGCCCGGTAATCCGGAACCCCGACTGTTCCGTCTGCCAAAAGCGAAAGCCATTATTAACCGTATGGGTTTTAATAATGAAGGCGTGGACAAACTGATTGAAAATGTTAAAGCTGCAAAATTCAAAGGTGTTCTGGGGATTAATATCGGCAAGAATGCTGTAACTCCGGTTGAAAATGCAGTTGATGATTATTTAATTTGTCTGGAAAAGGTATATAATTACGCTTCCTACATTACTGTTAATATTTCCTCTCCCAACACAAAAAACCTGCGTAGCCTGCAAAGTGGTGATGCGCTCACCGAGCTGCTGGAAACGCTAAAAAACCGTCAGCTTGAGCTTGCTCAAGAAAACCAGCATTATGTACCGCTGGTTCTGAAGGTTGCACCAGACCTTGAAGCTGAAGATATTGCATTTATTGCCCAGCAATTGCTGCAATTCAAGATTGATGGTTTGATTGTGACCAATACGACCTTGTCTCGTGAAGGTGTTGAAGGTCTGGAGCATGCTGAAGAAGCAGGCGGTTTGTCGGGCGCGCCGGTCTTTGAGAAAAGTACGGCATGTTTAAAAGCCTTTGCAGATGTGTTGCAAGGACAAATTCCATTGATTGGTGTGGGTGGTATTCTTTCGGGTGCCGATGCCGCTGCCAAAAAGCAAGCTGGTGCCAGCCTTGTACAAGTTTATAGTGGCCTCATATATACAGGTCCGACACTTGTAAAAGACTGTGTTGAAGCATTCTGAATTCTATGACTGCCATTGACATCTTTTTACTGTTTATACTGCTCATTGGAGGGCTAAACGGTTTGCGTCAAGGATTTATTAAAGCCTTTGCGAACTTAGCTGGCTGGATTTTTGCGCTCATTGTAGCAGCGAAATATTCAACACTACTTGCGCCTTCCATGACTGCTCTCAGTACAGATCCAGTAGTACAAAAAATTGCAGCATTTGCTTTCATCGTCCTTATGATTGTGGTTCTGACCTGGATAGTAACCTTCTTGCTCAACCGTGTGATGAAAACCCTGAAACTGGGACCTTTAAACCGTCTTGCAGGTGGGGTGTTTGGCAGCCTGAAAGGGCTGCTGATTGTCCTGATCACCATGCAGGGAATCGGGCCGTGGGTAGAAAGCTCACCACACTGGAAACAGTCCAAAGTGATTCAGACTTTGCTTCCTTATGCGCCATGGGCGACCCAGATGTCCAAAGATGCTGCAAACGAAGCCCTACAACATATCAAGTCGGAAGATTCCAGAAAATCTTCAGATGTATCAGCTGAGCCTGCTGTAAAAAGCAAATCATCAGCTGAGTCTACTAATAATCCTTTTTATTAATCCTAGCTTGTCTGCGAGGTTGCTATGTGTGGAGTGGTTGGTATTGCTGGTAAATCAGCTGTTAACCAAATGTTGTTTGATGCATTAACGATGTTACAACATCGTGGACAGGATGCAGCTGGGATTGTAACTTGTCATGAAGGTCGCCTGTTCCTTCGTAAAGATGTTGGTATGGTGCGTGATGTATTCCATACTCGTCATATGCGTGCATTACAAGGTAATTACGGTATTGGCCATGTGCGTTATCCAACTGCGGGTACCTCAAGTAGTGCTGAAGCGCAGCCGTTTTATGTGAACTCTCCTTACGGGATTACGCTGGCACATAACGGTAACCTGACCAATGCTGAAGAAATTCATGATGACCTGTTCAAGACTGACTTACGTCATATGAACACCGATTCTGATTCAGAAGTCCTGCTCAACGTATTTGCGCACGAATTGCAGAAGCGTGGCAAACTGGTGCCGACCTCTGAAGATATCTTTCATGCGGTAACACGTGTGCATGAGCGCTGTAAAGGTGGCTATGCAGTTGTTGCCATGATTACAGGTCAAGGAGTGGTTGGTTTCCGTGATCCTAATGGTATCCGTCCGTTGATTTATGGTTCGCGTGAAACTGAAAACGGTATGGAATATATCATCGCTTCTGAATCTGTAGCGATTACAGCGTTGGGCTTTAAAGTTGAGCGTGATATCGAACCGGGCGAAGCTGTTTTCATTGACTCTGAAGGGAACTTCTTTACCAAGCAATGTGCTGCAAAGCCAGAATACCGTCCATGTATCTTTGAATATGTGTACTTTGCGCGTCCAGATGCAATCATTGATGGTATTTCAGTGTATAAAGCCCGTCTGAAAATGGGTGAGAAACTGGCCCATAAAATTCTGCGCGAGTGGGGGGATGAACATGATATCGATGTGGTCATTCCAATTCCAGATACATCACGTACTTCTGCGCTTGAACTGGCAAATACGCTGGGCGTGAAATTCCGTGAAGGTTTCATGAAGAACCGTTATATCGGTCGTACCTTCATTATGCCTGGTCAGCAACTGCGTAAAAAATCAGTACGTCAGAAGCTGAACCCGGTTGAGCTGGAATTCCAGGGTAAAAACGTTCTATTGGTCGATGACTCAATTGTTCGTGGTACCACATGTAATGAAATCATTCAGATGGCGCGTGATTCCGGTGCGAAAAAAGTATTCTTTGCGTCTGCTGCACCAATGGTGAAATATCCAAACGTGTACGGTATCGATATGCCAGCCAAATCTGAACTGATTGCATCTGAACGTAGTGTTGAGGAAATTCGTGAAATTATTGGTGCTGACCGTCTGATTTTCCAGGATCTAGAAGATCTGAAAGATGCAGTACGTACCAAGATTGTACCGAACCTGCGTGAATTCGACTGTTCTGTATTTGACGGCGTATATGTGGCTGGTGGTATTGATGAAGCATACCTTGACCAGTTACAGCAAAAGCGTAATGATGGCGCCAAAAAAGGTGACAAGTTTATTGATGTAAATATCGATGCAGCATCAGTAGACCTGACTGGCGTGCGCGAAGTCTAAGTCTTTAAAATCATGAAAAAAGCGGGAATTTCCCGCTTTTTTCATTTATGATTGGGCAAAGCTAGAACAATGTGATCAGGGTGAAGCATTGAAAAGCGTAGGATATGCGTTTATCAAGAATAAAAATATGCTATGGCCAGCCAGTGTCTGTCTGATTGCTGTGCTATTGACGATAGCAATTATTAATACTGTCGTTGGTTTACTGGTCTATTATTTTGATCCTGCTCAATCTATATATTGGCATGTGCTAAGTCCTTATCTGATTGCTCTGGTCGGTTCGATCATGGTGGTGTCAGTACTCTATGAATTTTATGTCTTTCGTGCCGGTGGTTATTCCTTGGCACGGCAGATGGGTGCACGTCGCCTGAGTCTGATTGAAAGCGTACCGGAGGAAAGCGTCGCTCTGAAGATTGCTGAACAATTGGCAGATACTTTTCTGATTGAGCCTCCTGCGGTGTATGTTTTGCCTGATGAAGTTGGAGTCAATGCACTGACTGCCGGTTTTAACCCGGGAAATACTGCCATTATTCTGACTTGGGGGGCATTGCAAAATCTGGATGAAATTGAACTGTATGGTTTATTAATCCATGAGTTTAACAAGATTCTTTCTGGTGAAGCGGCAGAAAATACCCGGCTCAAGATTCTCTACAGTAGCCTGACTACTTTTAGTCAGTGGGGCAGTAAGATTGCCAAACGGGGATTCTATCGGAATGGCATGCCGGCAGAAAACAAGTTTGAGACTCTGTTTGTTGGTATTGGTGCGGTGATCTGGCTGATTGGTAGCTTAGGCGTACTGATTACCCGTTTCATTAAATATATTTCGCTCGGTGGCAGGACTTTTAAGAATGATCAAAAAACCCGTCGTCTGATTCAAAATGATGCCAATGTACAGACTTTGCTGCGGATTTATGTGCATCATTCCGGTTCACAGATTCATAGTGAATATGCAGAGTCGATTTCACATATGTGTTTTGCTAACTCCCTCAGTCAGCAGAACTGGCTGAATATTCATCCCAGTATTGAGCAGCGAATCTATGAAATGAATCCTTCCTTGATTCAGGATCTGCAGCTTGAAAACCTAAAAAAACTACAAAATCAGCCTTTATTTAGTCTGTTTCGGTCACTCGAAGAAATGGCGGTCACAAGTGCAGCTTCCTGGAGTTCGCCACAGCCATTGCCTTTACTACGTCTGTCGCCGATCAGTTTTGCAATTAAAGATGCAGTTAAACCACTGAATCCGGAGAATCGTGCCAATACGCCACGACCAGAGCTAATTGAACGCGCATTGCAAACTGCAACTGGCTCGCGAGAGGTCATGGTTGCAATTCTGATGATCCGGCAATATCGGGAATTTATTCCCACCGATGCTGAAGTCAGCCGGGCCATTGTAGATTCATTGTTAAATCTGGATGGGCGTGTGCATATCTCGATTTTTCAGCAAGCCTGCAAAAATATTGGTGGCATGCCGACCACGGTAGCACGACAATTCGTGATGAAACTGGCACGGATTATTCAGGAAGATGGTGAAATTGGTCTGCTAGATGCCTTGTTGCTTGAATGTGTGAAATATGAGCTGAATCTACTCCCCGTACATACCCCGACGGCACTGGAAGAAGTTAAACCACAAATCGTACGCCTGATTGATGCATTGCTGCATGTACAGCAGATCAATAGTGATAATCAGCTGGATGTTCGCGAGCGCATTTTAAAACGTATTCTGACTCAAAAAGAACTGGAAATGTATACCGAAATTTCAGATGAGCCGATTGATCTGGCTGAAATTCTGAATGATATTTCTGGCCTGTTGCTGCGTGATCGACTGAGTATATTGGGCATTGCAGAAATCTGTCTCTGGAATGATCGGATCATTACTCAAGATGAATTCGACGTGATGGAATTACTGTACTGGCGTTTGGGTTTTGAAGTAGATGAAATTGTGGATCAGATGCAGAAAAAGAACAGCATCATGATTATCTAATCCAGACTTGAAAGTGTTTATTAACTCACGCACGATCTTTAAATAATGTTTGAACCTGCATGTAAATAACCCGAAGAGAACGACTAAAATCAGATTCGCTACAAATCAGTTGTAATGTACAGTGAAAAATCCGAAAAAGTTCGGCAAAGGAAGTGGATTCCCGCTAAAATATTCAGCCTGAAATAGGTGATGAAGACATGATGATAGGGCATCAGCGTGACATACTGGCGACACTGGGAATTGATATCTGGATTCCTCGGGCGGAGCCGTGTCAATCGCACCAGCCGGCGCTTTGGCGTGACCAGTCACAACCTGAAGTCCTGAGTGAAATCATCCTTCCTGAGCTCAAAGCTGAAACCTTGGTGATTGAACGTTCTGTTGTATCTGAACCTGTAGAAGTGCCTGCACCAGTTGTTGTAACGCCAACAATGGAAATACAGTCGCAGCCAGAACCGGAGCATGAACTGCGCGAAATTGTTGAGGTCGCGCCTTTTAGTATGCAGGCATTAGGTCTTGCGCACTGTATCATTATCATTGATGCCACGAGCTTAACTGAAGATCAGCAATTACTGTGGTCGAATATCCAACGTGCAATGTTGGGTGAGTTTGCAGAGCTGAACTGGCCATTTCCTTGGGATAATGTGCAGGATGGACGCGGCGTGGAGTCTTATATCCAGGGTTTTCTGGATGGCATGAGTCACGATAAAAATATTATTTTTCTTGGTACTGTTGCACATCTTTCAAACAGTAAAATTACCCAGTTGGCCTCCCTGCAGGAGATGCTGGATCGGCCAATCCTTAAAAAGCGACTCTGGCAGTTTATGCAAAATAGGCCTGTCAGCATGGAATAAATAAGCATGAAGCAAAAAGTTGTTGTATTTAGTCAAATTCCTCCAGAGATTCAAGCCAAACTCGAACAACAATATAATGTGGTATATATCCAGCCCAAGCTGGGTGATGTCAATCAACAGATTTTGCAGCATGCACAAGATGCAGATGGCATGATTGGCGCAGGACGACTGCTCAATCGAAATAATCTGGAAACTGCGACTAAACTAAAAATCATCTCCAGTGTCAGTGTTGGCTACGATAATTACGATCTTGAATATTTAAATGAAAAGAAAATTTATCTCACTCATACACCGCACGTGCTTACTGAAACCACAGCTGATCTTGCATTTACTTTACTCATGGCCGCAGCGCGTAAAGTAACTTATTTAGATCAATGGACCAAGCAAGGACAGTGGCAGCGTACTGCCAGCGAAGCAGAGTTCGGGGTAGATATTTTTGGCAAGACTTTAGGAATTATTGGATTAGGTCATATTGGCGCAGCAATCGCGCGACGTGGCTTTCATGGCTTTAATATGAATGTGCTTTATCATAACCGTCGTGAAAAGCTGGAGCTGGCGCAAGGCTTAAATGCAGAATATTGTGATTTAAAATCCTTATTACAGCGTTCTGATTTTGTGGTGGTCGCAGTGGATTTAAATGCAGATTCCAAAGCACTTTTTGGTGCAGAAGAACTGGCATTGATGCAGCGGCATGCAGTCTTTGTGAATATTTCCCGTGGTTCAGTTGTCGATGAGCAGGCACTGATTCAGGCTTTAAAAAATCGTCAGATTTTTGCCGCAGGGCTGGATGTCTATCAAAAAGAGCCATTGCAAGAATCAGAGCTATTTAAACTTGATAATGTGATTACCTTGCCGCACGTAGGTTCGGCAACTGCGCAAACACGTCAGCGTATGGCAGAACTGGCATATCACAACCTGGTGGATGCTTTGCAAGGACGTGTACCACGCTATGTCGTTAACCCGCATTTTAAATAATATTAAATAACATTTCCTTGCGTTTATGCCCTTTTTTCAATGGTATATTCAAGCAGGTTTCGTAATCAGGCTTAGAGATTTATTCATTGAAACGTTTGGTTTTGGCTTGTGGATTAAGCGCATGTATGGTGATAGGGCATACCGCTTCCGATACTTTTAACACCCAGTCTAGTCAGTTTACTGTTCCAGAAATTGGAGCAGGTGTTGGGCTGATAGATCAGCAAAAAGAGCGCATGATTGGTGAAAAGGTTTATCGTCAAGTACAGAAACAATTACCTGTGGTGCAAAATCCCTGGATGGAAGACCAGTTATTTTCAGTGTTTTCACATATTCTCAGCCAGACTCAATTACAGCAACCAATTGGCCTGGTTGTGGTTAATGATCCCCAGATTAATGCTTTTGCTGTGCCTGGTGGCTTATTTGCCTTAAATATGGGATTACTCAATTCAGCGCGTAATATGGATGAAGTGGCCGGTGTGATGGCGCATGAAATTGCACATGTCACACAACGTCATTACAGTCGATCCCAAGAAGCATTTAAAGGACAGGGATTATTGGCACTTGCGGGAATCCTGGTCGGAGCCTTAGTGGCATCGCAAGCAGATGGCGATGCGGGTGCAGCCGTAATGATGGGCTCACAAGCAGCTTTAATGGATCAGCAGCTTTCTTATAGTCGTAATCAGGAACGTGAAGCAGATCGGATCGGTATGCAGTATATGTATGCTTCGGGCTATAACCCGCAGAGCATGGCTGATTTCTTTGAGGTGATGCATCGTTCAACCAGCCGTTTAAGCTTTCTGCCAGATTTCTGGTTTACTCATCCCTTAACGACTGAGCGTATGAGTGAGGCGCGTTTACGCGCCAATCAGATGCCGAAAGTTAAACCAAAGCTGATAGACCAGAATTTTGAGATTATTCGTTGGTATAGCAAAGTACTGTCCCGTCAGACGACTGAGCAGCAATTAAAAATTTTAGCAGGACAAAACAGTTTTGCAGGGCAATTGGCACTCACTGCTTACTATCTGCAACAAGGTGATGAGGATAATGCACAACAGGCATTAGACCAGGCAAAAAAGCATAATCAGATTCATCCTTTGCTGGTGCTGTTTCAGACCGATATTTATCTCGGGAAAAATCAGCTGGAGCCAGCTCTGCGTAGTGTGCGTTCTGCAGCATCCATTATGCCGGAAAACCGGGCACTCAATTATAAATATGCAGAAGTATTGATCCGTATGAAGCAAACCGATCAAGCCAAGATGATCGTGCAACGTTTCCTGAATGCTAATTCACGTGATTTAAGTGCCTGGCGCTTAATGCTGTCAGCAACCAATGCCGAGCCTGTATCTGAGATTAAAACGATTAATGTGCTGCGTTACCGTTCTGAAGTAGAATATTGGACGGGAAATGAGGAGGCAGCTATTAAATCCTTACTACATGCACAGCGAGTTAGTAAGAAGAATCAGTTATTGTCTGCAAGTATTTCACAACGTTTAAAACAGATGCAGCAGGAAAGAAAATACAAGATTTAATCTTCTCATAAAAATTACTTACTAAAGCTGTGAACTACATCAACCTCTGTGCTTTATTTCAAGTTTGCCTTGTACTATGCTGAGTTGCAAATGAAAGCACATGAGAAAGCATGAATGAAAAGAACATTGTTGTGCCTGTTTCTGGTTTGGGGAATATCACATAGTTATGCAGCGAGCACTACTAAGGATTATGCGCGGGCAGTAGAGCGTATCAGTGATGAATATCATCAGCAGTCACGAGATTTTCTGCGCAGTTTAAATCCACAACAACAGAATTTAACCGCAGCACAACAGGTGGAATTTTGTGGGATCGTCGGGCGTTATGTAGATCAGCTTTATCAGGCAACTGATAAAAATCGTGATGCACTAGACTTTCAGCTGCAAAAGCTGACACGGCAAGATATTGTGGATCAGGTTAAATCTTCAAAAATGATGCAATTGCTGCAAAGCAAAAATGTGAATTGTAATTTGTGATTTATTAAAATTAAAAAAAGAAATTTGGATTGCTAAGAACTGGCTAGAAATTAAGTCAGTTCAACGCAAATAGAGATTTAAAGCGGGGAATTATGCCAGTTTAGCTTTGATTTTAGCTGAAACTTGTGCAGGATCGGCGCGCCCGGCTATGAGCGGACGCAGAGAATTCATCACCTTACCCATATCTTTCATGCTAGTAGCTTCTTGCGCTGTAATCGCTTGCGCAATGATGGAGTCAAGTTCTTCCTCAGTCATAGCTTCTGGTAGAAATTGAGATAGAACCTCAACTTCGGCTTGTTCCTTACTAGCTAAATCTTCTCGACCGGCACCTTCAAAGGCTTTGATCGATTCTTTACGTTGTTTAATTTGCTTTTCAATGACCGCAAGAACCTGAGCGTCGTCAAGTTCTTTGCGCTCATCGACTTCGATTTGCTTAATTGCTGCCTGAAGACTACGAATTACCGTTAACTTAGCCATTTCTTTAGCACGCATTGTTGCTTTCAAAACTTCAGTTATTTGGTTTTTTAAAGTAGTCATTTATTTAGTCCAGGCAGTCAATCACAAATTAATCTTAGTAAAGGCGAGTCGTACGTACTGATTCACGCGCCAATTTCTTTTGGTAGCGTTTAACAGCAGCAGCTTTTTTGCGCTTACGTTCTTGAGTTGGTTTCTCGTAGAATTCACGCTTACGTACGTCAGCAAGAACACCCGCTTTTTCGCATGAACGTTTGAAACGACGGATAGCTACGTCTACTGGTTCGCCTTCTTTCAATTTAACTTGTGGCATGAAGAATCCTCATATCAGTTAGGGTAAGATCTCGGGCTGAATTGCCCTCAATCACAAGTGAAGGTCAGTATTTTACTCATTTACATCTCATATCACAAGTCTATAATAGTTGTCGCAATTGATTTGATACAGGTTATAGGCAGTTTAATGATCGTTTTAGGCTTAGAAACATCGTGTGATGAGACAGGACTCGCGCTTTATGATAGCGAACTGGGTTTACGCGGCCAGGTTCTGTACAGCCAGATTAAACTGCATGCCGAGTATGGTGGTGTAGTTCCTGAACTGGCTTCGCGTGACCATGTGCGTAAGTTAATTCCGCTCATGAATCAGCTGCTTGAACAGAGTGGTGTGAAAAAATCTGAAATTGATGCAGTGGCATATACCCGTGGACCGGGGCTGATGGGTGCGTTAATGACCGGTGCTTTGTTTGGCCGTACCTTGGCTTTTGCGTTGAATAAGCCAGCGATTGGTGTACATCATATGGAAGGTCATATGCTGGCACCATTACTTTCGGCAACGCCACCGGAATTTCCGTTCGTGGCTCTTTTGGTGTCAGGTGGCCACTCGCAATTGATGGCCGCTTATGGCATTGGTCAATATGAGCTCCTTGGCGAGTCGATTGATGATGCGGCTGGTGAAGCTTTTGATAAAGTCGCGAAAATGATGGGCTTGCCCTATCCAGGTGGTCCGAATATTTCCAAACTGGCTGAACAGGGCGATCCGAATGCATTTGCTTTCCCGCGCCCAATGCTGCATCAAGGCTTAGAATTTTCATTCAGTGGTTTGAAAACTGCGGTTTCTGTGCAAATGAAGAAATTAGGTGATGAAAATCGTGATGCCGATATCGCAGCCAGTTTCCAAGAAGCGATTGTCGATACCTTGGTAAAAAAATCAGTTAAAGCCCTCAAACAAACCGGTTTAAAACGTCTGGTGATTGCGGGTGGTGTCAGTGCCAACAAGCGTTTACGTGAACGCCTAGAGGCTGACTTGGCGAAAATAAAAGCAACTGTGTACTATGCAGAACCGGCTTTATGTACCGATAATGGTGCAATGATTGCCTTTGCAGGTTATCAACGTCTGAAAGCCGGGCAGCAGGACGGGTTGGCTGTAACCACGACACCACGTTGGCCGATGACCGAGTTGACGGATCCAGCTCAAGTTTAAGTTTAAAAAATGCCAATCATTAAGATTGGCATTTTTTTAAGCATTGTTTAAGTATTCAATAATCTATCTTAAATAAACTTCAGCTATTGCTACGTTGAGCATCTTTGATAAAGGTACGTGAACTCAAATAGATGAAAATTGCTGTAAAGAAGAACGCAACAGGGATAACAAATAATGCGCTATGTAAACCTATAGCTTTAAAATGTTCAGTCATAATCATTGTATTTGACGCCAACATTGCAGCTTGAGAAAAATGGTCAGACAATGCGCCCACGACGATTGGACCAAAAGCACCGCCTAAAATATACATGCAAGCAAAATAAAGCGCCATGGCTGTTGCTCGTAAATTAGGTTCGACGACATCCTGAATTGCAGGGTAAACGGTCGTGTAATAGTTATATGAAGCCAACCAACCTACGCTGAGTAAGATGACAACAGCAGTAAGGGAGTCGTTGCCAAGATATAGAGCAATTGCAATATTAATGGCTGAAATTAATAAACAGATAGCACCAAATACCAAGCGACCACGTGCGAAACGCTGATGAATTTTATCGGCAATTACACCCCCTACAGTTAAACCAATGAGTCCAGTAATTCCGACAATACACCCTGTGGTAACGGCTGACTGAGTCAGGCTTAAACCAAAGTAACGCTGAAATAAGGGGACAAAAAACGAGTTGCCTGCATAGACTGCAAAATTGACGCTGAGACCAGATAAAATAATCCAGCGTAGGGTTTTAATTTTCAAAAGTGTACGAATAGGTTGATGAACGGTTTTTGCAACATAGTGTTCACCTTCACTCGCACCGCGTGGTGGTTCTTTGATTATGAAGAAGAAAATAGCCAATAAAAAACCAGGTATTGCGGCAACAATAAAGGGTGCACGCCAACTGTCAAATGCTTCTGCAATTGCACCGACTGTAAAAAAGGCTAAAATTAAACCTAGAGGCAATCCCAGCATAAAAATGCCCATGGCACGAGCGCGCTTTTCGGCAGGAAACAGATCTCCGATGAGGGAGTTGGCTGCAGGTGCATAACTTGCCTCACCAATTCCGACCCCCATTCGTACCAAGAAAAAAGAAACGAAATTCCATGCGGCAGCATTAAGAGCAGTGAAACCACTCCATGCCATTAAGCCCCATCCGATAATTTTTTTACGCGAGCCTTTATCGGCTAATCGACCAAAGGGTAGTCCTGCAATTGCATAAACTAAAGTAAATGATGCTGCAACAAAGCCCAGTTGTAAGTCACTTAGATTAAATTCAAAACGTAGTGGTTCAATAATGATGGCAGGAATTGTGCGGTCAAAAAAATTTAACATGTTGGCCAGAAATAATAACAATAAAATTTTCCACTTGTTATAAGTTACGGCATTAACGGGGTTTGGCGATACGGCTTTGACCGTATCAATAAAGTGTTCCTTACTCATCTCATTACATCCTCATGATGTTGCTTTAAGCATTTTTTTTGTGTTGCTGATCAATAATTGGATATCTTGTTGTTTTTAGGTTTTTTTAAACGATATATTAATTGTTTAATCCTATATTTTTCATATAAACACAAACGTACTTATAGAGACAAGTATTTTTTACTTTTATGTTTTTGGGAAAATGAACAGTACAATGAATTTTTTTAGAAAATTTAGATTACGATGTTTCAATCTATTTGAATAATAAAATCAATATGATTAACTTGACGGAATATCTATACGATGGAATTGAATCTGTATGAGCAGAACTGGTTAAAGAAAGGCGGAGAATTTGAAGAGAATTCAGTCCAACTTCGTCGCAAGTTGCCAAGAGGAACCAATCATCTTCCACCCGAACTGGTTTTACAGTCACAAAAAGAACGTTTGATTGAAGCTGTGGCTCTGTGTATTCATCAAAAAGGATATGCTGCGACCAGTGTCAAAGATATTATTCAGCAGGCGAGTGTATCGCGGACAACATTTTATAAATTATTTACCGACAAAGAAGCCTGTTATTTTTACTGTTTTAAAAAGCTCAGCTCTTTACACTTAAAATTACTTGTCCAGACTTATAGTGATTATCAAACAGACATTCGGCGGGCATTTGAAGTCTCGACATTGGCATTCATACAACAACTTACAGTCAATAAAATTTATGCCAGCGCTTTTTTTGCTTTGGCTCCTTATAGTACTTTGAGCGTAGTGGCAGAGTTAAATGTCGTTAAAGCACATTATGTGAGTTTATTGGTGTATTGGTTTTCTATTCTGCCGAGCCAAATTATTCGACCTGTATTGCCACAAGATGTCTTTAAAATTGTGATAGAGGGTATTTTTTCTTATATTCGGCAATGGATAATCCAAGGGCAGGAGCAAAGTACTGAAAATGTCCACCATCATGTTTGTTATGTGATTTTTTCAACATTAGGGTTGAATGATTGGGCAAAACAACATTTAGAAAAATTAATTTAAGCCCTGATATATCCTAGGGTGGCTCACCCTCATATATTGAAATTGAGCCAAATATTTCAGGAGAAATAACCCGAATTGTGGATAAGAAATTAACCTGAAAAAAGAAGGAGTAGAGCCATCAGTTAAGTTACCACACCAAACCTATGCTCTAGTCCTAATGTTTAATAGTACCGAATTATTTGTCTAATTGATGATTTCTTTCTTAAATTTGAAGCAACTTATTGGCAATTCCTTAAGTAAAGCCAGCCGTTCTCAAGAGTCAGAACAGCTCACTTAAGTATTTCAGAAATCATCTTTATGGCTATATAGTAGAAATACTTTCATTTCAAAGCATTTTTCTCATGGCTGAAACAGGATAAAGACATTTATTTAAAAGTTTACCTTGTTACCAAAGGGTGAGCCATCTGATCAATATCAATTGGCCCTGCATGCTTTACATGTAGCTTTAACGAAAGATCAACATAGCCAATATTTGTAGATTGATTTAACCAATTTAGCTGTCTATAAAAATCAACGGATTCAACGTTATAAATTAGTAGCTAGAATTACTTCTCGTGGTAAAAGCTCAATGGGTTTTATAGCTGCAAATTATATATTGTGATGAATCAATTTGGTGAAATCGCTTGTTCTGCCTCATCCAGTGGGTATGTTGCTGACATCAAAATAGTTGAAAAACTGGTTAAAGAGAGGGAAGCAAAGTTGTATGGAGATCGTGGCTACATCAGCCAAGAATTGAAGAATAGATTAAAAGACCAGGGTATTGATTTAATTGCCTATCACCGAAAAAATATGCAGTCTATACAGCTTTGTGAATCAGCTGAATATCACTTAAAACAGCGTAATAAAATAGAAACCTTATTCAGTCTATGGAAAGGTCAATACAATTTGGTGACAAGCAGATCTAGAAGTATTTCAGGCTTTTTGAGTGGGATTTATGCATCATTATGTGCCTACCAATTAACTCATCAAAATAAGCTGCAAATTTACTTGATAAAATAAGCCGACAATTCAAATTATGGAATCATCGGCTTAAACAAGAGTTGGATTATTTACCAATAATATTGGACCAAAGAATATCATCTACTTTTTTATTAGTGAGATACACTCCAGCTTTCAATGACTGCGGGGAGTCTTGGCTAATCCTGGTGATTAGCTGCGAGTTAAATAAGCCTTTTTGATGCGTTATGCTGACACTACCTTGCTCAGGCAAATGATGATAATTATTTGCCACTGTTTCCTTCATGATAAATGGAGTAGAACCTGTATCGAAACTAAAGGTATATCTGAAAGTGGCGTCTAAAGGTTGACCGATCACAGTACCCTTTGAATTTAAGGTTCGTATACCATGACTATCGCTGCCAAAGTCATCGACTAAACTAAAGGAATAATCTTTTAATTGTAAATACTCGCGGCTTTCAGCATTATAAACATCACCTTCTGGCAATTTATTGGTATCTGTTTTTACACGCTGGAAGCTCAGGTTGGAAATATCATAATTACGCTCTCGACCTGTGTCTGATTTAGAAGACGTATATTGAATCGAGCCAGAGATCAAGTATTGATCTTTCAAACTAAAATCCAAGTTATGGCCATAGCGTACATTGTCAAAAGAAACAGTGGTTGTATTGCCATCGCTAATTTGTGTGATTTTAGAACCTGCTACAAATGTTTTGTCCAGAACAATACAAGTTGCTTTGTTCGGCTTTAAGGTTAGTGTCTTGATATTACCATTTGTTGTAACTTCAGCACACGTTAAATTACCAATCTTGATACTGCTTACTCCAAGATTATAAATCTGCACAGCACGTCCTGTACGACCCAGTGGATAATCAGCAAAAATTTCACCCACCATATGTGCTAAAGCTTCATTATAATTATCGGCTAGTTCGCTGGTGCCGGGTTGTCCGGTAATTAATTCTTTAATGTTGTCCAGTACTGAATCTTGAGTAAAAGGAACAAAGTCATCAGGTACTTCTGGTGAAATTGCTTCTGGTAAATTTTCTGGCAAGTTGGTTGCTGGCGTCTTGCTACTACTGCTTCCACCGCCGCCGCATGCAATTAATAGAGTACTTAACAGTGCTACGCCACCCACTTTGAATCGAAGTGTCATGATTATTCCCTCAATATCTATTTTTTAAATTTATGTAAATAGATGGTATTTTTCTTGATATATCACTTTTAAGACATAGTGGTTTTTTAAGTTCTAAAGTAATCACTACATCTTAAATTCATGGAAATTATGCATGATTATTGGCACTGTTGCAAATAACCACGAATGGTAAGCTGAAGACTGTTTTAGCTAAAGGTGCAGCATATGAATCCTTTCCATGGTCGGCATTTTCAGGGCGAAATCATTCTTTGGGCTG
>NZ_JBQEOL010000010.1:0-141893 GCF_052044895.1 Acinetobacter sp. 22323
ATCAGATTATTTTTAAACTTATCAAATAAAACCTAACTCAACCAATCTTAACTAAGTTACTGTTTTATCAGAAGTTTTAATCTTCATCACCGCCGATGGATGTGCATTCTACAGTATTTCAGGAGGCTTGCAACCCCCTTTTTCAACAAAAACCACCGTCTGTTTATTTATTCTACAGAAATCAGCTTTTTCTCTATCTTTTGACTAAAAATGGTACAGAATCGGGCACGTTACTTAATATTTTTTCTTCTTTGCTGAGTTCCTGAAAGCGTAAAGCTCGACAATCGATGTATTCAATATAGCCCCCTTCCTCATTTTCTTCCTGATCATTGATCTTTACCTGATAGCTAAAACTCCCTACATAGCCTGCCCCAAGACCAAATTTAAAATCACCTCGACTTTGTCCTTGAATTGAAATCTGAATTCCATCTTTATTTTCACAGTGCCATTCGAATTCACGTGGTAAATACATTTTCTGGCCATTTGGTGTGGTCACACTTGGATAGACCCGATGCACTTTAAAAATTACCTTTTCATCCAGCATTTGGGTCTGCTGGCTTTCCAAATCTTTATAGTAAATGCGTGACTGAATAATCTTATTAAAGCTATCTCGTACCTGAACCAAAATAATCTGTCGGTTTTGACTCAGGTTAATCATCTGATAAGTCAAGAAAGCAAATGGCAAATAGGGAAACTTGAAACTACGAGCATATTCAAAGCTGCCCAGACTTTCGATTTGGTATTGTTGATCTTTATACTGAATGACACCTTCACACCAGCATGGAATCGACCAATAATCAGCCAAAGAAAATCGAAGCTGGGTAAAGTGGGTAATCAACTCGATAGCTCTAATTTTCAAATCAACACTGAGCTCGTCATCCTGGCGGGTGAAATGAAATTCCGGAAATATACTGCTCAATTGCTCACGTGTATGAAAATTAAAGTTACAGCTTTCAAAACGACACTCATTTTGGATGGAATAATGATTCAACTGACCGACCATGTGCGGACTGGTACTACAGATTACCGTTGCTGTATCCAAGGCATCCGTATGAATGGCATCGGGATTACATAGCATCGGCACATTCGGCTGACCGATCATGCTAAAAAAATTGAAATAATGCAGTGGCGCAGGCAGATTGGGAATAACAAAACGATGGTGAATATATTTATATTTTTTATTTGGACCATGACAGGCCAGATCGGCCTGGGCAGCAGGAGTCTGATTCAGCTGTTTCGAACGATCCAATAAATCCTGAAGAAACGCCATATCAGACTCTCCTGCATACTAGCTCACTTGTCGTTTCGCCATAAAAGTCGTAACAAAACCAGACAAAGCATAAATTACAGAGATAACCAGAATCCCGACCGGAATGTTGTAAGTCATCGCTGCAAAGATAAATACGGCAATTGGCAAGACAAAAAATGGAACCCGCTTACGCTCTACCGTTTTAAAAGAATAGTATTTGATATTAGAGATCATCAGCAAACCGGTAATCACAATCGCAACGGCATTGATGATCTGAACCACTGAATCTTTAATATCGAAAATTTCCGGGAAATCTAAACCGACCCAGACCAGCGAAATAATCATTACGGCAGCAAGTGGACTCGCGACGCCAATGAAGTAGCGCTTATCAACCACACCGATCTGCACATTGAAACGTGCCAGACGGAAAGCCGCACAAGCGGTATAAACAAAACATGCCGCCAGACCGATCCGGCCCAACTCACTTAAGCCCCAGCTGTACATCAAGATAGCAGGTGCTACACCAAAGGCCAGCATATCCGATAGCGAATCAAACTGTTCACCGAATGGACTTTGCGCCCCAATGGCACGTGCAACACGTCCATCCAGGCCATCGAGTAATGCTGCAATAAAAATCGCATAAATGGCTTGCTGAAAATTGCCATTCATACTGGCAATAATCGAGTAAAAACCTGCTAACAACGCTGCGGTTGTAATCAGGTTCGGCCATAGATAGATGCCTCGACGCTTAATTTTTTGCCCTTCGTGAGTATGCTCTTCTTCTTCCACCTCAAAGGTGATGCCATCAAAAGGCGCTTCGGTGGAAGAGTCACGTTCCGGTTTGCTTATATTTGTCATTCTTGTCGATCCTAGCTATGACCTGATCTTTAAAAAATTATTCGCCTACTAACCAGCGAACTGCGGCGTGACCACCAGTTTCCTGCATACGTAAATGCGGGAATAACCATTGAAGTGCTTCATCAGCATCTTCAGAGAACTTCCAAGGTGGGTTAATCACCAACAGACCACAACCATTTAAACCAACAGGAGTGTCGTCTGGCCATACACATATTTCACAGATCAGCTGACGGCGAATACCAGTCTTGAACATTTTTTTCTCGAAACGCTCAATCATGGCACGGTCTTTAATTGGATACCAAACAGCAAATACACCTGTCGGCCATTTTTTATAAGCTGCTGCAATCAACTCGACTAACTGAGGGAAATCTTTACGTTCCAGCTCATACGGCGGGTCGATCATTACCAGACCGCGTTTTTCTTTCGGTGGAATGACTGCGAGCAAACCTTCATAAGCATCACGCTCATGCAGACCAGCACGCTTGTCAAAAATATTCTGATCAAGCTGCTGGAAGACATCACGCTGCATTTCAAAAATGGTGGCTTTGTCGATTTCACGCATGCCTTCAAGGGCAAACCACGGGGAACCCGGATACGCGCCTTTACCAAAATTTTCACGCATTTTTTCAACAATTTTTAAATATTGCTGTATGCCTTCAGGGGCATTGCGCTTAATTGAATCATCCAGTTTAATCAGGCGATGAATACCGTTTAAGAACTCACCAGACTTCTGCGCTTCTGAAGTCGACAAGTCATATTTACCTGCGCCGCCATGCGTATCAATATAACGATATGGCTTGTCTTTATTATTAAGGCGAGACAAAATCTGAAGCAATAACACGTGCTTCATGACATCGGCAAAGTTGCCTGCATGGAAGTGGTGACGATAATTCATGTTTCAATTATTCCTAAGATCAATAGCTATTTTAACATGAAAAACTGATTCGTTCAGAAACGATTATTGCTCTAAAATAGCAAACCTTTTTACCACACGCTCGAGAATTGAAAAATGGAAGCAGTTGTCATCCCAGGGGATTGGAATGTTGATCAAATCTTAGATGATTTAGATCAACATGGCTTTAGTGTTGTTGACGGTGCTTATTCAATTGAATATCAACATGCGGTCAGTCAAGAATGCCTAAGTCACTTAAACGAATTTCGTGATGCCGCGATTCAAAATGGCGTAGTAAGCAACATCCGCAGTGATCATATTCTTTGGTTACAACCTAAATTTCAAATCTCTCACCAACATACCGAAACCCTGCAACAATTTTCTCAAGTTTTAAACCGCGCATTTTATTTGGGTATTAAAGATGTCGAAGCGCATTTTGCCTGCTATAACGCAGGTGAATTCTATGCTCTTCACCGCGACAACCCGCAAGGTAAGAATGGCCGCATGATTTCCTCGGTATATTATCTGCATGAAGAATGGCAAGATGACTGGGGGGGTAAACTACATTTACAAGATAAAAATGGACAGTGGCATACGATTTCACCTAAGCCCAACCGTTTAGCATTCTTCCAAAGTGATTTATTGCACGAAGTATTAGTAGCCAAACATCAACGTTTATCCATTACCGCGTGGTTACGCTCAGATACCTCTTTAATCTAGCCTTTAAAAGCAGACAATCATCCTCATATAGCAATCATTAAGACACGAGGACTGCGTTCATGCGACCAACCACCAAAGAGATCATTGCACGCATTGGTGAAACAGATCAGCTATTTTTAAATGGCAATACCCCTGAGCTGGCGCTTGAACGGGCTGACCTTCGCCTGCAACTGGTAGCGATCAGCCAGTTACGTCAGGAACAGGTGCATTTTCTGCAAGAAGCGATTGTTCTGCTGGAACAAGGTCGAATCGAGTTTGAAGAAATGCCACTCGATCTTTATATCAATCTGTCATTGCATTTGGCTAAAGCCTACATGATCTATTTTGAACTGACTAAAGAAAATCGCTATGCACTGATTACCCAGCAGATTTTAAAACCGATGACCCGTTATGAGCATGCGGATATCTATTTCTTCCTGGCATATGCCTCAGCAAGCAAAAAAGAACCGGCTATGACCCGTCACTGGTTAAATAAATACAGTAAATTGAACAATTTTGATCTGGAACTGGTAGATCAACATCCAGCATTTGAAGAATACCGTCAACAGGACTGGTTTATTCAAATTCTACACAGCCGGATGCATTAAAACTGCGAAATTATTCTCATAAAAAATGCCTCATGAATGAGGCATTTTTTATAACTAGTTTTATCTTCTTAAGCCAGTCGACGGCGATCGGCATCTAAGTGTAACTGTTGATTCAGTTCATCAACCCAAATTGCCCAGTCATCGTCTTGTACCAAATGACTAATTAACAATGAACGCTGTGCTTTATTCCAGAAATGCGCATCATGCAATGAGATTTCCTTAGGTAACTGATGAGTACGTACATATAGCTCAATGGCAGCAGGACTATTCGGCAAACCAAGTTGCGAAAATAATAGGGGTAAGGATGGTTGCATTGTTCCGAGCATCTCGCCCTCCTTATATCAGTTAATTTGTAATTCTTTATAGAACTAACTTATAAGATAAGACAAAAAAAACCTAGTCCTGTGACTAGGTTTGTTTGTATCTTTTTGTATAAAAGTGGACTAAGCGCTTTGCTTGTCACTCTCTACATGCAGTAATTGATTGAGCTTATCAATAATTACAATCCATTCATCATCTTGATGCCAATGTTCACGAAGAAATGCACTCTGCCCCTCACTCCAAAATTCCGCATCTGGCAGAATAACTTCAGATGGAAGCTGATGGGTACGGGTAAATTCATCAATCGACCTTTCATCTGCTGGCAGGCCGAGTTGTTCAAATAATAATTCTAAAGTAGGTTGCTGTTCCAATACCATTTGATTGCTCCGTAATAGAAATAAAAAATAATTTGCTGCTAGTTTTTTAACGTTCAAGGATGTGAGGAGGTCGGCAGATCACAAGTACCTGAACCCTCTGCTTCTATATGCAATTGTTCATTCAGTACATCGACAAAAATGGCCCAATCATCATCTTGCTTCCAATGCCCAATTAGAAAGTCATGTTGGTTCTTGGTCCAAAAAGGTGCTTTATGTAATGGCACATCCATCCCGATCTGATGGGTTCTGATAAATTCATCGATTGCTTCAGGGCTTGAATCCAAGCCGAGTTGCTCAAAAAAAACTTCCATGGTAGGTCGCTGCTCTAACATCTCAGTACCTCCTCTTTTATTGATGACTCTGCTTACAAATTAAACGACTTATATAGAAAGTTCAGTTGTCGCTCTTTGACAGGATGTTATTTTTTGTTTTTAGGATATTCTGAAATAAAAAAGCACTCCATTTGGAGTGCTTTTTTTATTTAATCTTAAAAGACTAAATTAGTTAAGCATGTCAGCCACTGCTGCGCGCTCTTCTTCAAGTTCGTTCAATGTAACATTGATACGTTCACGGCTGAATTCGTCGATTTCAAGACCTTGAACGATTTTGTATTCACCGTTTTCAGTCGTTACAGGGAAACCGAACATTACGCCTTCAGGGATACCATAAGAACCGTCAGAAGGAATACCCATCGTTACCCATTTGCCGTTAGTGCCAAGAGCCCAATCGCGCATATGATCGATTGCAGCGTTTGCAGCAGAAGCAGCAGAAGACAGACCACGTGCTTCAATGATCGCAGCACCACGTTTACCAACTGTTGGAAGGAATACGTCTTTGTTCCATGCAGCATCGTTGATTTTGTCTTTCAAGCTTTCGCCGTTTACGTTTGCAAAACGGTAGTCAGCATACATCGTTGGAGAGTGATTACCCCAAACAGTCATGTTTTCGATGTCAGAAACTGCAACACCCGCTTTTTGCGCAAGTTGAGTCAACGCACGGTTGTGGTCAAGACGTAACATTGCTGTGAAGTTTTTCGCTGGAAGATCTGGCGCAGATTTCATTGCGATGTAAGCATTTGTATTCGCAGGGTTACCCACAACAAGCACTTTAACGTCACGGCTAGCAACTTCGTTCAGTGCTTGACCTTGACCGATAAAGATTTCGCCGTTTACCTTAAGAAGGTCAGCACGTTCCATACCAGGACCACGTGGACGAGAACCTACTAACAATGCATAGTCAGCATCTTTGAATGCAACTTTAGGATCATCAGTACCGATCATGCCTGCCAATAATGGGAAAGCACAGTCGTCAAGTTCCATCATCACGCCTTTAAGCGCTTGTTGAGCTTTCTCAACAGGAATTTCTAATAATTGAAGAATAACTGGTTGGTCTTTACCCAACATTTCACCGCTAGCGATACGGAATAATAGGCTGTAACCAATTTGACCAGCAGCGCCAGTAACGGCAACGCGAACAGGTTGCTTCATGTAATTATCTCCAATTGAGAGGATAGTCAATGCGGATTAAATAGCTGTTCTATCTAATCTTAATAATCATAAACGGCAAAGATTGTACTCCAATCCTTTCGGAGATGCATGTAAAAGCGAATGAATTCCAACAAAAGTCTGATAGGAAATATAAATTAATTTGGCTGAAAAGCTTAGTATGTACCTTTAATTGTAATGTTCTGAGGGCAGGTATTTACTATACTGCTCGGACATTGCTTATATTGGCCATTGCTGCGATAGCACACCTTAACCGCAGTCAGCAGGCTGACACTACGGTTGGTCTGGCAGTTAAACCGGATGCCGCTGGCGGGTAATTGCGGATTAATCTTAAGGAATTTTGTACGCAATGTATTAATCGACATGACCATGTTTTCTTGGTCTGTCAGTTCCTGTGGTACTTTCAGACGATCCGCATAATTAATAATGGTCCGAAAATACTGGCTGGCACTCATGGGAATACACCCTCCAGTACTCTGCCATAAGCGTGCCCGTGAAGCCTCGTCCGGCATGACACGAGCAACCACCTTGGCTTGTAAAGGTGGAAGTGCGGATGAAGTCTGCGTGCTGCAATCCTGTTGACTGGTTTCAGGAAATAAGCCGGAGATATTCAAGGAATAACCTTCCAGACATTTTCGCTTTTTGGCCAATTCAGGATACAGACTGCAAAGTGCGGGAACCATCTGCACATCCATGATATAGCCCGTCGGTGCCGCAAGCGCAGGAAAACTCCCTCCTGCGACTATACAAGCAGAAAGCCATACTGATACTCGACGACTATTCATTAACTTCATGAATAATTCACTATCCCTAAATCATTAATTTTTATTGTGTACTACGTAGCGGAATTGCTTGCATACGTTTCCCGATTGATTGTGCTCCCTGGCCCAATAGGATGCCATAATGTGTCGCATTGGTCATGACATGTTTCACATAATCCCGTGTTTCTAATAAAGGAATGGTTTCCGTGTACTGATCTGCTGCTAGATTCTGTAAGTCTGGCTGCCAACGGCGTGCGCGATTCGGTCCGGCATTATAACCTGCCGTTGCTAAAACAGGACTGTTGCTGAGCTGGCGTTGAATCGTAGACAAATAGAAGGTGCCATAACGAACATTGGTATTCATATCGCTTAATGCTGCCGGATTATAGGTTTCGCCCATCTGACGCGCGACCAGTTTGGCCGTATCTGGCATGATCTGCATCAAGCCACCTGCCCCGACATGTGAACGCGCCACAGTATTAAATCGGCTTTCCTGACGCATCAAACCATAAGCCCATGCCGGATCAACACTGGCATTCTGGCTATGGCTGACCACATAATTTCGATATGGCATTGGGAAACGGTAATCATAGTTGTGCTTATTCACTGTACGATCTGCAGCATAAATAGCACGGTCATGCCAGCCCATATCATGCGCACGTTTCGCTGCGGCAAGCAGTAGATCATCATCATGTTTCAAGTAAGCCTGACGCACGGCCCAGTTCCATTCACGGTTTACATACGCAGCTGAAGCATTGATATTACGCAAGGCAAAAGCACGGCGGAAATGAATATCCTGATTCAGGCGTTGCATGGCCTGAGCAGAAGGCTGTGCGGATTTCGGCGTACCTAAGGTTAACTGTCCTAAGCGGTCACGTGCCAGCAAGTTATGATAATCATCACCAGTGGCCAGTTTTCGATAAATATCTTCAGCTGCTTTTTTTGATGCTCGGTCTGAGCGCTGTTCACTTGCACGAGCCAGCCAGTATTGCCAGCGGTCTTCCTGTTTCTGGGTCACACTCATCGCATCAATCGCCCGAATCAGACTTTCCCAAGCGCTAAAGCGAATCGCCTGACGTGCATAAATTTCTGCTTCTTCCGGACTAAATGACAGGCCATAACTCAGATCCAGATAATTCAGGACTTCACGATTAAAGTTGTTCTTCATCACCGTGGTGCCACCGATATAGCCGACTACACGGTACAAAGCTTTTTGGATCTGTTCAGGGGTGCCTTCAGCAGTACGTCGCACACTCGAAAATGCTGTATTCAGATCACTATCCGCCAGTCGCCCCATGGCATACACCAGATAAGCATGATCAGCAGTGGTCGCTTTGGGTGCCGTCCATAAATAGGCTGTCGGATTGGCCTGAATGCTATTAAGCTGCGCCAAAGAAAGGTTGAGGCCGATACTCTGGGCGGTCGCAATCGCCTGTCCAGACTGACCGGCACGCAATTGTGTCCAGAGTCGTTGCTGACGGTCTTCAATGGTTAATAAGGGACTGGACAGCATCATTCGACCTAAACCGGCACAGGATTCCGGTTGAGAATTGGTGGTCAGCCAGACATCTTTATATTCGGCATAGACCAGAGGATCACCACTTTTGGCACGTACCTGAGCAATCGCGCAGCTTTCTGCCTGATCTGGATTGGTCACATATTGCAGGACCGGCTGTGCTGCTGAAAAATCGGCCTGCTTTACTTTTTCTTCAACATAGTCTGCTGCCAGCTTTTCTGCCATGGCAGATTGCGGATAACGCTGGGCAAAATTAATAATCTGACTGGCCGGCTGCATGCCAAGATTTTGATTCAGAATCCAGTATTCCGGGTAGTAACCCAAGGCATCATTTTGCATGGCTGCACGATACTGTTGTAATAATTCAATATTTCCAGCATTTGCCGCAGTGAGTGCGTCATTAAATTGTTCTTCGGCAGCTTGAACGCCCATTGAACTCAGACAGGCCATCCCTACAGTGAATAATCTTGAATATTTATGTGTACTTATAATCTGTTTCAACATTAACTTAACTTCTATCATGTAGTTCGTGCCAGACAATTTTGTTCAACATCGGTGCTAGTTTATAAATTCTAGACCGACTCTACTGTTCTCTTATGTAACCTTATGATTCAGCAATATTAATTTTCAAACATTTTCTGTCCATAAATCAATATTTTCAGGCCACCAATAAAGGCTATAAGTTTAAGCGACTTTCCTGCTAAAATATGCGACTTCCAAAAAATTCATTCTGTGAATTGAATTCTAATTGACCTGATTCGCAGATTAATAAGGTCGTCCGTTCACAATTTAAACGTATTATCCCTAGGAGCCTTCATGACGGTTCAAACCTTCATTCCGAAGAGTGCCCCAGCTGCCTCAGAAAACACTGTTACCCAGCCAGCGCACACCCCAGCCCACGATGCTACAGTCAAAAAACTGTACATTGAAACGCAAGGGTGTCAGATGAATGAGTATGACAGTCATCGTATGGCCGACCTTTTGGGCGACTCACATGGCTATGTGCTAACCACTGACCCTAAAGAAGCAGATATTCTTCTGATGAATACTTGCTCAATTCGTGAAAAAGCACAAGAAAAAGTATTCTCTGAATTGGGTCGCTGGCGCAAACTAAAAGAAAAAAATCCGGATCTGATTATTGGTGTGGGTGGCTGTGTTGCTTCACAAGAAGGTGACAACATTCAGAAACGTGCCAATTATGTTGACATGATTTTTGGTCCACAAACCCTGCACCGTTTGCCGCAAATGCTGGATCAGCATTTTGAGCAAGTAGAAAAGCCAAAGAAAGATAAAATTAAACTGGTTGATATTTCCTTCCCGGATATTGAAAAATTCGACTTCCTGCCTGAACCACGTGTTGAAGGTTATAAAGCCTTTGTATCAATTATGGAAGGCTGTTCAAAATACTGTTCTTTCTGTGTGGTGCCGTATACCCGCGGTGAAGAAGTATCACGTCCGCTGGATGATGTCCTGGCAGAAATTGCAGGTCTGGCAGAAAAAGGCGTACGTGAGATTTCACTATTGGGTCAGAACGTAAATGGCTATCGTGGTGAAACCTTTGATGGCAAGATCTGTACTTTTGCCGATCTGTTACGTTTAGTTGCAGAAATTCCAGGTATTGGCCGCTTACGTTATACCACGTCGCATCCACTCGAATTTAATGATGACCTGATTCAATGCTACCGTGACCTGCCACAAATGGTGTCACATCTGCATTTACCAGTACAAAGTGGTTCCAATGACGTCCTTCAAGCGATGAAGCGTAACCATACGATTGATGTCTATATCGAGAAAATTGCCAAACTCCGTAAAGTCCGTCCGGATATGCACTTATCTTCAGATTTCATTATTGGTTTCCCGGGTGAAACCGACGACAACTTCGAAGAAACATATCAGTTTATTAAAGATATGGACTTTGATCATTCGTACAGCTTTGTGTATTCAAAACGTCCGGGTACGCCTGCTGCGGAACTTGAAGACACTACACCTGAACAGGTGAAAAAAGAACGTCTGGCAAAAGTTCAAAAATGGATCAAGCAATCCAGTATTGAGAAAACGGATGCGATGCTTGGCACCATTCAACGTGTTCTCATAGAAAAAGTTTCTGACAAGGATCCAAATGTCCTGGTAGGCACCGCAGATAACACACGTTATGTGACATTTATCGGTGATCCTGCATGGGTTGGACGTTTTGCCGAGATTGAAATCACTGAAATAAAAACACTCAATTTAGTTTACGGTGAGCTATTGAATCTTGAGCCTGACGTGGCGTAATGTAGGGATATAAGAACCCATCTCTATAAGGAACTCTCTTTGACAGCAGCGATTCGACGTACAGTAGCTTTTCCTGGAATTTCAATGGACCGTTTACAGAGCATGCTCGGTGCTTATAACGGTCATTTGAAGCAAATTGAACAACGTTTAGACGTCAAAGTTTCCCATCGAGGCGATAGCTTTTTTATTGATGGTGAGATCGATGCCGTTGAGAGAGCGGAGTTGCTCCTACAGCGACTTCATGAAGAATCTGAACAGAGCGGTCAGATCAGTGCAGATACCCTGCACCTGATGATCCAAGGCAGCCAAACCGACCGTGAATTGCAGGACAACCTGCATGATCAGGAACATACTGGTCTGGACAATGTCTGGCTGCAGACTCGCAAAGGCCGTATCAATCCACGTGGTGCCAACCAGAAACGTTATGTACAACGCATTCTGCAAAGTGACATTTCTTTCGGTATTGGTCCTGCCGGTACAGGTAAAACCTATCTGGCGGTAGCAGCTGCAGTGGACATGCTGGAACGTAATGAGATTCAGCGTATCCTCTTGGTACGTCCTGCGGTAGAAGCCGGTGAAAAACTTGGCTTCCTGCCGGGTGATCTGTCACAAAAAATCGATCCATACTTACGTCCGCTTTACGATGCCCTGTATGAAATGCTGGGTTTCGAAAAAGTAGCCAAATTGATTGAACGTCAGATCATTGAAGTGGCACCACTGGCTTATATGCGTGGTCGTACCTTGAATCACTCCTTTGTGATTCTGGACGAAGCACAGAACACGACACCTGAACAGATGAAAATGTTTTTGACCCGCCTGGGCTTTGGCTCTCGTGCAGTGATTACCGGTGACGTGACCCAGGTCGACTTGCCACGTGGTCAGCAATCTGGTTTGGCCCATTCACTTCGTGTATTGGAAAATGTGAAAGAGATTCATATCACCCGCTTCCATTCCCGTGATGTGGTACGTCATCAGCTGGTTCAGAAAATCGTTGAAGCCTATGAGGGCTGGGATAGTGAACAACAACGTTTAACTGCCGAAGCACGTGCCGAACGCAAAGCACGTCAGGAAGCCTTGGTCGCTGAAAATGATGCGGCAGCTGACGCCCAGCATTAATATTTACTTTTAAGGATTTGTTTTGAAACTTAGTCTTAGTCTACAACAGGATTTTCAGGCACCTGAACTCGTGATTAAGCGTGCCTATATCAAGAAAGTTGTAGAAACTGCTTTACGTCATATCGGTACGCAAAGTGATTGTGAAATTGGTATTGCCTGTGTCGACAATGATGAAAGCCACAAACTGAATCTGGAATATCGCGGAAAGGACAAACCCACCAATGTGTTGTCTTTTCCAAGTGATCTTCCGGATGAAATGGCAGAAGTTTTGGATGCTTTTCCGATTGGAGACTTGGTCATCTGTATCCCAGTGGTATTGCGTGAAGCCGTTGAACAAGGCAAAGCACCTTTGACTCACTTTACCCATATGCTGGTTCATGGCACCTTGCACCTGATGGGCTATGATCATGAGACTTCAGATGAAGATGCAGAAGAGATGGAAGGCATTGAGATCGAGATTCTGGCAAAATTCGGTTTTGCAAATCCATATCTGGAAAGAGACTAAAATTTTCCGACTATAAAAAGTGAGCTTCGGCTCGCTTTTTTATGCCTGTAAATAGCAATCAAATCAATGCTATTTAATTCAACCAAAGCTGATAAAATACACCTCATAACAATAAAGATGATTAGCTAAAGTTCAGGATAAAAATGAAAAAGATTCTTCTCGTATTGCTACTCATGGGTACTTCCCTTCTATCTTCAACGCTTTATGCAAGTTCAAAGACGCTATGTAAAGAAACTCAATTTCAAAAAGCAGATGAAGTCTGGACAGGTCATTATTATTTAAATGGCGTCATGGAAACAGGCTCTGAAATGCTGTTATTGCCTGAAGGTAAATTTAAATGGTATCTAACTTATGGAGCCCTAGATCAATATGCTGAAGGTAGATGGTGGAAAAATGGCAACTGCATCGGTTTAAAACCTGAGCGTAAATATAAAAAGCATCTGAGGATTTTTCCAAAGCATCTAAAAATTGAAGGCAAATTTTTAAATGTGATTTGGAACAGTTCCGGAGAACACGGTTATTATCATCGTGTGGAAGAATAATTTCAGAAATTAGTTAAAATTAGAAGTTACTATGCAATATGTCGTTATTTTTAAAGCTAAAATTAAGCAGTTAGACACAGATTACTTTGCCACTGCCCAACAGATGCGGGAAAAGGCCTTGACCCAGTTTCACTGTCAGCATTTTGAAAGTTTAACTGAAGGAATCACTGAGATTGCACTTTCCTACTGGAGCAGCCTGCAGGATATTCATGCCTGGCATCAGGACGCTGAACACCAGGCCGCGCAACAATTCGGTAAAGATAACTGGTATCGCTATTTCAGCGTGGATGTCTGTAAGGTATTACGCCATTATGAAACAGCGCCAGATTAACGCACTTCAAACTCGGCTTCTGCCGGATCAAAACGCCAGGTTCGGATAATTCGTAATTCTGAAATATCTTTCATGTTGGCATCAAAAGCACCAAACGGCGCAGCCTTACGTAATGAGGTTCGAGCAGCTTCATCCAATACAGTATGACCAGAAGATTCCAACAATCGAATCGCTCGAATACCCCCATTTTGATTCAGGATCACCATTAAGCGGACGTCACCCGCCAAGCGCTGTATACGGGCAGATTCAGGATAAAAACGATTCCCATAAAATTCGACTTTTTGACGGAATTTTTCCAGATAAGCTGCAGATACATCCTGCTTGGCTTGGATACCGTCAACAGTTTTAATTTTCTGCTGACGGCTAAAGTTTTTCTGGCGCTGCGTATATTGAGCTTCCAGACTCGCGACCATAGCAGCTTTGGCTTGAAACTGGCTGTTGAGTTCTTCCTGACGTTTCTTGCGCTGATTTTCTTCTGCCTGTTTCTGCCAGCTTAGGGTTGTCATCAGAACTTTTTCTTCAAAGCTCAACTCTTGTTTTTGTTGCAGCATATCTTGGCTGTTTTGAAATATTTCTTCTTTTCCAGCTGTCTGATCCGGCATCGGCAATGGAGCATCACTGGACATACGATGCGCTTCACGGAACTGACCGGAACCTTGCTGATCTATCTGGGCAAGAAAATCAGCATGCTCGATTTTGTCATTACTGATTCGCAGGCTGACTGCAATTTCCTTGGTCGAAGTATCCTGTTCCGATGGCATTCCAAACTGCAGCATTAAAATCATGATATGTAACAATGCAGCAATCCCTACAGCACTGCTAAAAATTGGATCTTTCCACCATGATTTAACCAAGGGCATCAGGGTCATTCTAGTCACATTTTTCAGGCTCAGCCAGGAGCCTTTATCCTTAATATCTTGCAAAGAAAATTTTTCAATATACAAACATTGATACATCTTTCACTTTGAGTAGATAGTGAGAGCTATATCAAATCTTCTACGTTGTATAAACAAAACACTAAAAATGGTGCAATTTATTTTGCTAAACTGCAAGCACACGCTCTTGTATTTTTTATACTTTTCGACAAGATACATGCTATCAAAAATATAGTTGCCAGGATGCTTCCATATGCAAACCATCATTTCCAATATTTCCAGACGCATTCGCCAGGTGTATCAGAAGGCGGAAGGGTTTATTGAAGATGAACGCGAGTTTCCCCTCTCTCAGGTATTTTTGAATGCAACTTTTCAGCGTTTTGTGACTGATAACGTCAAAGCCTTAAAAGATCTGCATGCGGATCTGCATGATGACTGGTTACGCTTATATGCAACACTTGATTACAATGGCATGGTCATTACTCTGTCTGTTGACCTGAAACTGGTACAGATGGAGCTGAATAAAGACCGTCAGCTGATTGTTTTTGAACAGATTAGCGATACCCAAGTAATTGATGCTAAATACCCAAATATGTTCTATAAAATTGGCGTACGTTGTGCCCTATTTTTCTATCAGCGCATTTTGAATAAAGATCCTCTCGGTATGATTCTGGAAAAGCTGGGTGTAATTAAAGTTGTTGATGACTTATTACATTTAGATCTTAACCGCTGGCTCGGTAAAAGCCGATCAGTGATTGATACTTTGTCTAAAGTACATGTCAATCATGCTGTATTACGTGAGGCTGAACTGGTCGTTAGTGGAAATGTGAATCTAGCAGCCTTGTTCAGAAAGCTGTCTCAAGAAAAAGAAGAAAGCTGGGATGATGCAGATGAATTTAGTGAAAATCAGGTCACCCCAATCAAGCAAAAACAAGATTCGTAAAGTGTTTAAGTTGTGAAACAACAATGAAAAAAATGACATGAATGATACACTTCTGCAAATTTTATCAGTTCATTCTCCCTCCACATTTTAGTCTGATAATAAAGGCTTGGCAGAAGTGACTGACTGCCCTTTCATACAGGAAAATTCACTTATGGCACAACACTTAATTAAAACTATTGGTATGACTGCAGGACTGACCACAGCACTGGTATTCACAGGCATGTCCAGTCAAGCTTTTGCCATGAGCCCATTCCAGGCGACTTATCAGTTTAGCTATAATGGCAAGAACATGGGATCGGCAACACGAACCTTAACTAAGTCAGGCAATAACTGGACTTATGTATTTGCAGCCAAGGCTGCCGCGATTGCTTCTGCGACAGAAACCAGTCATTTTACTTTTAATAATGGCAAGATTAATTCTAGCAATTTTAGCCGTAGCAGTAAGGTATTGGTTAATAACAATACCATGAGTATCAAGTTCAATCCGTCTTCTAAAACTATTCATACTAAAAAAGATGACAAGGCACGTTCATTTGCTTGGAGAGATGGTGCCCTGGATGAATTAAATGCCGAGTTACAGATCCGTGAAGACCTAAAAGCTTCTGGTTTAAAAAGCAATTATTACATTGCAGATGCTAAAGAACTGGAAGCACGTAAATTTGTTAAGCAAGGTACAGAAAATATCAAAACCAATTACGGCACCTTTAGCACCATGAAAGTCGTAATGAAACATGACAAGCCAGGACGCGAAACCATCTTCTGGTTAGCCCCAAAACTTGATTATTTACCAGTCAAGGTAGCGCATGTCGATAAGAAAACTTCCTATGGTTTGTTACTCACTGGCTATAAAGGTCCAACGAACTAAGCATTTTTAACGATTTTCGCTTGATTTTTTCCGGGTGCTTTTTAAAATACGCTTTTGCTTGAAAAAGCATCTGGTCTTGAGGATTCTCCCGTGCACGCACTAGAACAGAAAATCTTAGCTGAAGGTATCGTTCTATCTGAAGAAGTTTTGAAAGTTGATTCTTTCTTAAATCATCAAATCGATCCTGTTATGATGCAGCAAATTGGTCAGGAATTTGCGCGTCTATTTAAAGATGCTGGTATCACTAAAATCATCACTATTGAAGCATCAGGGATCGCACCTGCTGTAATGGCTGGCCTTGAGCTGGGTGTTCCAGTGATCTTTGCACGCAAATATCAATCATTAACTCTGAAAGATGATCTGTATCGCTCTAAGGTATTTTCTTTCACCAAGCAAACTGAAAGTACCATTGCAATTTCTAAAAAGCACATCAACGCTGCTGATAAAGTACTGGTAATTGATGACTTTCTTGCAAATGGTCAAGCGGCTCTTGGCTTGGCAGACCTGATTCACCAAGCAGAAGCATCTGTCGTGGGTATTGGTATCGTGATTGAAAAATCATTCCAGCCGGGCCGTGACATTCTGCTTGAAAAAGGTTATCGCGTAGAATCATTAGCGCGTGTGAAATCACTAGCAAATGGTACGGTTGAATTTGTTCAAGACTAAAATTTCTCGAATTAAATTAAAGAAGAGTACTGAGGTGCTCTTTTTTTATATCCGTTTTCTTGAATTGAAATATTTTTAAGACAACTATATTCTTCTATTGCTTCGTTTTTTCCTAAAAAATTTCAATTAAAAAATAATCATTAATAGAAATTGCTTTACTTTCCGACAAGTAGACAATATTTTTTAAAAATTTTTATATAAAATAAGAGGCCTAACTATCTGCCAATAGTTAGACCTGTAAGAAAATCAAGCAAGTTATATTATTGTCCTACTGTGACAGTAATACTTCCAGTATTTACTGCACCAATTGCAGTAGTAGTAATGGTGTTGGCCACACTATTATCTACACCTTCTGCAATTGCACTTACAGAGGCATCAACTGCTCCAGCATTATAAGCAATATTCGCTACACTATAATTGCTTAAAGTTTTATTAACTTCCTCATCAAAAGTCCTATCCAGCGTTGTGCTCAATGTATCTGAAATATCCGCACTCGTTGTACTCTCCGAAATATCTTCTCCAATTGTTTCGTTATTGATTTCACTAGTTACATCAGTATATGCCCAATCTAGGGTTTCATTAAGTGTATTTGAAGTCACTGTACTCAAGCTACCTTGCGCGATTTCAATACTACCTGTATTAGCTGCACCCATTGCTGTAGTTTCAATTGTATTTTCAACTGAATTGACCACATCTTGAGTATCTGTTCCAAGATCTGATCCTAAATTGGCATAAGCCTCTGTATTAACACTTGCATTAATATCAGCACTATTGACAGCTAGATTCAGGGCAGATCCATTTTCGACCTGCTGGGAAATTGCATCCAGAGATGCCTGTAAACCGGTATCTACCTCTACATTTGTGTTTTGAGCATATGCCATACCTGCACCAGACAGGAAGGTGACGGATAAAGCGATTGTTTTGATCGTGTTTTTCATCTTTGTTTTTCCTTTTCTAGTTTTGAAGCACTCCTCGCTAAGTACTTCTTTTACTAATGGGAGCGAGCCCACTTGTGAAACTATTAATCACGCAATGTGCTTGACCAATAGTTTTCAACAACTTCAGGATTGGCATCCCATAGCATGGATGTTTTCTCCTCGTCTTTTTCTTTGCTGTTTTTTTCCTGCTTCTCTTTTTCCTCTAGCATTTTGTCTGAAGAGTCTGGAGAGTGTTTTTTACTGATATATTTAATGAGATCCTGTTTACTTATTTCAGGTTCTGGATCAGGATTTTGGATTACCTCGGATTCTTTGTTTTTTGGTGCTTTGGTATCTTTACTCGGTGTATTGGTAGATTTGTTTTTCTCTTGAGATTGCTGAATATCGTCCGAGGTTAATTCCTGAACCGGGGTACTTGAATCTAGATTATGTTGTTGCTGATTTTTTTTATATTTATGCAAAGCCACCGAACTTCGAGTTAAGTTTAAACGTCCAAATTCTGGTGGAATTTCTGCACGACACTTCTCGAACACTGGCGGTGGAACGACTTGGCTCAGTAATTCAAAAGTGGCCAGATTCAACATCTGACGTAAAGCAAAATTCGTCGCTTCGCGCTCACCTTTTCCGATCTGAATATTTAATAAGGTACGGCCGGTAAATCTTCCAGCGCTGATACCATAATCCTGTGCAGCAATCTGTTTCTGTAATGAGACATTCGCGACAACTTTACTGCTGCGTGTATCAGTCAGAGATAGATCCAAACCTACCATAATTCGGGTTTGACTATAATTCGGTCCAACACCTGCAATCTGCATGTCCAACCCGCCACCTGGAATAAAATCCAGGCTATTAATACTGCCCGTCACATAATAATCAGAGGCCTGGATTTGTCTTGGATCACGAATCCCCCACTTGGCTTCACTTTCAATAATACGAGGATCACGCCGGTTCATTACACTGACCCCAGACTGAAATAAGGCGGATTGCACCATATCTCCTGCGCCTTGGGTCACCATTTTTCCACTACCACCATTGGTTACGACGTCTTTACCTGTCTGGTCTAAAATTGCTCCTACAGAAAAGCTGATGTCATTGCGCAATTGCCCCTTTAAGCAAGATAAGGCCATATCAAAGGGAGTAAAAATATCAGTAATTGGCGGACCTTGTACCAGTTCTACCGGCTTTGAATTTGAAGATGCCAGACCGGTACATCCTGTCAAGGATTGAGTAAAAATCAAAATGATACCGGCGGAAGATAAAGACCTTCCATACGGGAAATTCAGCATAGTGTTTCTCCCGGCTGGTTACTCACATTTGGGCAGCGTGGTGAATTCCGATTGGAATTAGAACTCACTGGAGCTTCATTGAATAATTCACTGGAAATATTTACACCATTATCTGAGCCCTCCACCGTAATATTATTGGTTGGAGTATTCACAGTGCCGATAGAATTTGAAGAGGTGTTATATACGGTAGTTCTTGCTTTTCCAAAACTTTCATAATAATCAGACTCTCTGAGTTCAATCAGATTTGCCTGTGCCAGATGCTCATTAGAACGTGCAGGTGATGCTTTCCAGCGCTGAGTCCACTCATCTGATGTAGCATAAGCGTTGCTCAAAAAAAACAAACACAATAAACCCGCATTGATGACCAATATTTTCATACCTTTAGTATCCTCTGATTTAGTATGTTTATTAGTTTTCTGCTTAATTAAGATTTAATTTATCTGACAAAAATTAGATCATATAAAAATTTAAAAATTACATTTAATTATTATTCACATACTTTCTTATTTTTAATTAAATTCAAGTTATTGTTTTAATTTAAAATAGAATTTTTAATTAATTCTATTATTTATAAAAAATATTTTATAAATATTTTCAAACTATAAATTTATTTTTTAAAAAATATTTAAAATAATATTTTAAAAGTATTTATAAAATTAGAAAAAATACTTTAATCGAGGAAATATTTATGGTGATTTTCACGATCATTTATTAATAATTTTTCATTTTATAAAAGTTTATATTTTAATCACTCTTAATAAATCACTTTATTAAGAAATATAATTAACCGATTATACGAAGACTATTTTCCAAATACATTTTTTTACTTCTTAAAAAATCTAAAAACAAAATACTCAATATAGATACTCAATACCTCTACTAAACAGTACTTAATTTCAATTTATGATGGTCATGTTATTTAACCCGAATCGCGGATAAAAAATTGACTTGAAAAATAAGAGGACTAGAGCCATCAGTTGAGTTACCACACAAAACTTAAAACTCTAGTCCCGATGTTTAATAGTACCGAATTATTTTGCGTAATTGATGATTTCTTTCTTAAATTTGAAGCAACCTACTGGAATTTCCTTAAACAAAGTCGTCGTTTCTCCAGAGTCCGAACCGCTCACTTGAGTATCTCAGAAATCACTTTTATCGCGATCTGGTATAAATGTTCTCATTTCACTAATTTCAAAGCATTTTTCACATGGTTGAAACAGGATAAAAATCATTTATTTAAAAGCTTACCCTGTTACCAACGGATGATTCATCTGATTAATAGACATCAATTAGCTCTACACGCTTTACATGTGGCGCTAATGAAAGGCCAAGGTACACAATATTTATGGATTGATTCAACAACTCTGCCAGTTTGTAAAAATCAACGTATTCAACGCCATAAATCATTAGTCCAAATTGCATCACGTGGTAGAAGCTCAATGGGCTGGTTTTATGGCTGTAAATTACATATTGTGATGAATCAATTTGGTGAAATTGCTTGTTCTGCTTTATCCAATGGACATTTGGCTGATATCAAAATGGTTGAGAGACTCTTTAAAGAGATGGAAGCAAAGTTGTATGGAGATCGTGGCTATATTAGTCAAGAACTGAAGAGTAGGTTGAAAGAGCAAGGTATTGATTTAATTACCTATCATCGAAAAAATATGCAGGCTATACAACTTTCTGAGTCAGATAAATATCACTTAAAACAGCGCAATAAGATAGAGACTTTATTCAGTTTATTGAAAGGTCAGTACAATTTAGTGACAAGCAAAGCACGTAGTGTTCATGGATTTCTAGGAGGGATTTACGCGTCCTTGTGTGCATATCAACTGATCCATAAAAATAAGCCAACAATTCAAATTATGAAGTCATCGGCTTAAGCAGGATTCGGGTTATTTAGTGTAAAAAGGTGACAAGTAAATTATTTTTTATAAGAAATAGAAAAGATACTTTGAAGATATTATTTTTAGTAGCTGTAGAGTATGGGAGAGCTAAAAACTTAAAGAATTCCAAAATGGATTTCGATATAAAATAATTTACAGCACAAATACAAAGCCTTATCAAATTCTCCTTTACAATCAAATTGGCAGGAAATGTCCCTGACATCAAAATATAAGACAGACATACTGTAGAGCTGTCATATATCCACCTGATTAGGCAAAATGACAAATCATAAATAGGCTGAACATCGGCCCATAACACTCATTGATGGAATACCTTATGCAATGTCCTAAATGTGGCTCAACAGATATTGAACAACGTGATCATGAGCAAAATCTGAAAAAAATTGGCGGTCTACTCATGACCTCTGCAGGCGCAACGGCGGGAACTGTAGGTGGCGCAGCTTCAGGTGCGTCGATTGGTGCTGCGATCGGGACTGTGGCAGGCCCACTTGGTGTAATTGTCGGCGGAACAGTCGGGACTTTCGTTGGCGCAATTAGTGTTGGGATTACTGGTGGTGTGGTCGGTAACTTCTTGGGTAAAAAAGCTGGTGTAACCGTAGATCGTAACCTGTTTCTGGATTATCGTTGTCTGAAGTGCAAATATCGCTTTAATATTCAGACAACAGCTGCTCAGGCACTGGAAGTGAATAAAGAAGATTCTCGGGAATCGAGTGATCAGGACAATAAAATCTGAAACTTATTGTCCTGATTGAGAATTATTAAACCTGATTTAACTTTAAAGCTATTTCTGCCAAGCGCTTACCCTGAGCTTCACATAGTACCTTTTCATCTTGGCTTAGTGCCTGATCATGGCGTGCACCACTGACATGGCTGGCGCCGTAGGGTGTACCACCCGTTTTAGTATTTGATAATGCTGGAACAGCATTACTTAGTCCCATGATCATCATACCGTGGTGGAACAACGGCGGAAGCATACTCAGTAATGTACTTTCCTGGCCGCCATGCATTGCACCAGAGGCTGTGAACACGCATGCCGGCTTAGCATGCAAAGCTCCATTCAGCCAAAGACTGGTGGTCTGATCCCAGAAATATTTCATTTCAGCAGCCATATTGCCAAAACGTGTTGGCGAACCCACTGCCAAAGCAGAACAGTTCGCCAATTCATCTAGCGTACAGTAGATATCCCCTTCCGCTGGGATACTCGCCTCTGCTTCTTTTACCACAGTAGAAAGATTCGGCACCGTTCTGATCTTCACTGCAATACCTGCGGATTCAACCCCATTGGCAATCAGATGTGCCATCTCTTTGACTGAACCATATTTGCTGTAATATAAAACAAGGACATAAGGTTGCATATGATGAATGTTCGATACTAAAAAAAGAAAACTATACGGTATTTTTCTGTTTTTTTGGGTAAGCTGAACCAGAAAATTCATGATGTATAAGAAATTGAGACAACAAGCGCATGATCGTTGAATACTTAAAGAAATTACCTTTTTATGAAAAGCACTGGTTTCAATTTATTTTATTTGTACTTAGGCGCTTTGAGGCGGATCGTTGCCGTGAACAGGCAGGCTCATTAACTTATACTACTTTGTTTGCTGTAGTACCAATGCTGACGGTTTTTCTGGTGATCATCTCTTCAATTAAGGCACTAGAACCTGCACGTCAGCAACTTCAGGAAATGATCTATACCAATTTCCTGCCCAAGACCACCATTGCCTTTGATAAAGCCCTGAGTGCTTTTACTGACAAATCCAGCAATCTGACCATCATCGGGATCCTGTTCCTGTTTATTACCACCGTGATGATGCTGACCAGTATTGAGACAGTATTTAACCGAATCTGGCGTGTCACAGAAACACGTGGCGGGATTATCGGCTTTATGCGCTATTGGACCATTATTTCTTTGGGTCCAATTTTACTCGGTAGCGCTTTCGTGATTTCTTCCACTGTAGCGTCCATGAATGTACTGAGCAATAACTTTGCCGGCTACGAATTGAATGGTGCTTTTATACTGTGGCTCATTTCATTTTCTTTGACGATTATCGGCTTCTTTATCCTGAACTGGACCATTCCTAACCGCAGTGTACCGATCAAATCTGCATTCGTGGGCGGTTTATTTAGTGCAGTGGTTTTTGAACTCTTAAAGAACCTGTTTGGCTTTGTCATGTCCAATTTCACCAGTTATGAAATTGTCTATGGTGCTTTTGCAGCGGTTCCTATTTTCCTGATCTGGATTTATCTGTCCTGGAATATTGTCCTACTCGGGGTTGAGATCAGTTATGCAATCACGGCATTTGAATCGGGCCAGGATTGTAAAATCCATCCAATTCTGATGTTACTGGATTTACTGGAGCTGTTTTACCGCAAGCAGAAAACTGGAGAAAGTATTAGTGAAGCACAAGCACTCGAAGTTTTAGGACGAGATGAAATTGGCCGTCTGCCAAGCTATATCAGCATGTTTGAAAAACAGAATCTGATTAAACGTACGGAGGATAATGAATATGTCTTGGTACGTGATCTGGATCAGGTCAATTTCTGGGATTTCTACCTCAAACTTCCTTATGCCCTGCCACACACACATCAAATTGAAAATCTTCAGATCAATGACCTCTGGATGCAGCGACTACAACCAAAATTACGAGAAGCAGATCAGTATCTGGCAGAAAATCTAGGCATTCCCCTTTCAGAGCTGTTTAAGCAAAAGGAAGGGCAGAATGAAGCTCAAACTCCATTTAAGTCTTAAGCACTTCAATAAAAATCCTCTCTTATGAGAGGATTTTTTTGGGAATTATATAAGTAAGTTTTTCAGTAAAAATTTTCACTGCGTTATTCACGCTTTTTTAAACACTATTGATAACCAATATTTTAAGGAGCTACTTTTATATTTTTCGGCTTTAGCCATCCCTGCAAACTTACTAACACAACACCCAGCATGACCATGATCGTGCCAATAATAAAGTTCATCTCAACTTCTTCATCCAATAACAGAATTCCAAAAATCATACCAAACACCGGCGTTAGAAAAGAAAATACACCCAGACGTGAAGCCAAATATTTTTTCAGCATCCAGAACCAGATCAGATAACTGGCAAAAGAAATGACCACTGTATGAAAAATCAGACTAGAAATAGATAAGGTTGTCCAGTTCACCGTTGCTTGTCCTGTCATCCAGGCAAGAGGTAACAGCAGCATGCCGCCCATCAATAGCTGATAGAACAAAGTTTGTGTTGCTGGAGCTTCAGCTAATCGTGTTAATCGAACACTCACAGTGGTAGCAGCCCAAAATATACCAGCCATTAAAGCCAACAAATCTCCCCAAAGCATACTGGCTTGCATAGCTTGACCAGTGTGGCTACGAAATAAGAAACTCACCACGATCCCGCTAAACGCAACGAGAATTCCACCCCACTGTAATGGAGATAAATGTTCTGAAGGAAGTTTCCAGTGCAATCCCAATGCCACAAAAATTGGTGCGGTATATAGTAATACGATGGTATGTGAAGCAGAGGTATAACGCAGTGCTTCAGCGACCAGGTAAAACTCTAAAGCGAACAATACCCCGACCAGCAAACCTGCCGGAAGATAGCTACGACTCCATAGCTGGCGCCTTACATCTGCTTGAATCAAAAGATAAACCATTAATGCAGATAAGGCTGAACGTAATGCAATCTGCATCAAGGCTGAAATATCTGATGCTGCCAGCTTGAGCACTACCTGCTGTAGTCCCCATAACAGACACAGGACAAACATGATTAACGAGGCTTGCGCATCAAGCGCTTTACGCTGCTCCACAATTTCAACTCTACGCACACTATCAAAGATGCACACTATAAATCTGTCAGAAATAAAAGATATACTTTAAAACAGACAAATAATCGCATTATTCAGGCAATCTAACGTGAGAAGCAATAAAACAGTCGCTCAAGATATCAAGCAACTTAGAACCAATGATGATATTGACGCAGCTCTGTGGATTAATTTTCGTGAAGACCCGGCCCTGTCAGTCTATCCATTGCATGATCATGCCTGGGGAGAGTTTATCTATGCTTTTAATGGCATCATGGAAGTGAAAATTGGGCATATTGATTATATTACCCCTCCGCCTTACGGTGTATGGCTACCACCTAACTTACAACATAGTGGTTTAAATCGTACCGATGTTTCACATGGAACTTTTTATATTCATGAAAGTTTATGTACAGGTTTACCAAATCAGCCGGGGATCTTATTAACCAGTCCTCTGGTCACTTCACTCTTGCAGCATTTAAAATTACATCCGACTAATGTAAGGTCAGAAGAGCATCAACGTTTATTACACGTACTGCTTGATCAACTTAAACAGGCACAGATGATTGGCAGTTATTTGCCGCATACTGAACATCCTCAACTCAGACAAATTCTGGATTACCTACATCAAAATCCAGAGAATAACAGTACCTTGCAGCATTTGGCAGCTATGCATAACCTGACTGAACGCACCTTGGCGCGCTACTGCCAGAAGGAGCTGAGAATGTCACTCAATGAATGGCGGCAGCGTCTGAAAGTCATCAAAGCCATGTCTATGCTGAAACAGCAAAAAACTGTAGAAAATATTGCCTTTGATCTGGGCTATGCCAATGCCTCAGCTTTTATTCAAATGTTTAAACGCTGGATGGGCTATACACCTGATCAATTCAGGAAAATTCATCAAACCAGTTAAAAATTTTAAATAAAAATAAAGGAGCCTTTCGACTCCCTTATTTCCACGTAAGATTCAGCTTATTTCACAAAGGTAGTCCAGATATATTCCTGGTTTTTACCCTTTAAGGTCATTTTCAGCTGTTCACCAGAGTGCAATGCTGCTACACCCGCTGGTGTACCAGTCATTACCACATCCCCTTCTTCTAGGGTAAATACCTGACTGATATCTGCCAGCAATGTTCCCACATCAAAGATCAGTAAAGCAGTATCGCCTTTCTGACGCAGTTCATCATTTACATGCAGCGTATAGTGTACATCTTTCCAGTCATTTACTACGTCTTCAACTGACACCCAGTCAGAGAGCAGGCAAGCGCCATCATAAGCCTTGGCACGTTCCCATGGCTGGCCTTTTTTCTTAAGGTCATCCTGCAAATCACGTAAAGTCAGATCCAGACCCAAAGTCACAGCACCCACTGCTTCTAAAGCTTTTGCAGGATCAGTTTCATTTTTCAGGGTACGGTCAATACGCAGGCTCAGCTCACATTCATAATGACAGCTGCCCAGATCACGATTCCATTCAATTCCTGCATCCAGATCGCCTAATGCACTTGGTGGCTTGATAAACAGGACCGGTCGGTCCGGAATGGCATTACCCAGCTCTTTGGCATGATCTGCATAACTGCGGCCGACACAAACGATCTTGGATGGACGTGTACTCATGATTGACTATTTTCCCTTTTAAATGTTGAAATTATTTCTTGAAAGTACGTTCGAAAATGCTTTGTTCAGTGGCATCGGCAAAGGCGCGTTTAGGTACGATCACCACAGTACGATTTTTAAGTTCCAGCATATAGGTCAGCTTGCCTTTGGCAAAGTTTTGCACTTCACTGTAATGCACGATCTTGTTGCGGCCATTATGGAAGATTTCAGCATGGTCCTGATACAGGTCAATACCCTGCTCGCTCTTGCCGAACTGGTATTTTACAAACTGGCGTTTGAACATCATCGGCAGGAACCAGTAACGCATGATGCCCTGTAAAAGCAGAAAGAATGCACCCAGTGCCACGTAATAACGCCCTACCCCATCAAAGCCCATAGAAAAGCCCCAGATGATGATTCCGACACTCACCAAAGGAGTCAGAAATCGGCTGATCTGCTTTTTGCCAAAAGTAGCCAAAGCAAATCCATCCTGAGATTCTTCTAAAGTCAGAAAATAGCGGGTCGATAAAGTCGGTGCTGACTCAGTCATAGCATCACATCAAAATATAAAAATCCTTGGCTCATACTATATCAAATTCACTGCTATCCCCATTAGCAAAATGTATTCGGAAATGAATTACATATCTTTGCTTCCGCTGGTTATAAAAATCGTTTTTAATCCACAACTATCAGAATAATAAAATGCACAACAGGACGTTGTATGAAATCACTAAAATCGTGTCTGCTTCTTTGCCTCTGCACAACTTATATTCCTTTTAGCTGGGCGAAAATTATTCCCTGGACGCCAGCACTTCCGAGCAGTATCGATGTCTTTTCCGGTAGTCCACAGCAGCTAGCGGATTTGACCGGTGACCGACTATTCATCTATGCACATCCTCGACAATCCTTACAGCTTCCGACCTTTAAGCAGACAGCTGCTCAAAGTGTACAATTTTATAGCAGTGCGGTGATATTACCGATTCCTGAGGCTCAGGTTAAAAAACATCTTTTAAATTATCAGGGCTATGCCGGCCTGTTTCCAGCGCTCAAGTCTGCTCAGATTCTGGAGTCCCGCGGACATATCCAGCAGGTGCGTTATCAGGTACATATTCCTACGCCCATTCCAGTGCTGAATTTTAAGGAAAATGTGGTGATGCAGCATCATGTGTCAGAAAACAGTATTGAAACTTTAATTGTGGATGCCCCGATTCCTTATGGTGCTGGACGGCTGGAATGGTTTGCACTTGGAGCAAATAAAACTTTGGTCACCGTGACGCAATGGGGCGACTTAAATCAGCCGAAAGGCTTTCTGTTTAGCAAAATTTTAAATGCCTTACCTGAAGCTAAACTGGGTATTCCTGCTGGTACCAATGCGTTCCTGCTTGAAGCTTTACAGCAACGTTTTAAATCCCAGTCGAGCATTCCATTATCTGCAAGCCAGATCCCGCAAGTACATTTTAATGCCGGGCAAATTCAGAAAATCACTCAACTGAGTCAGCAGTCTGCCCAGCCTGTCAGCTTTATTCTGCCTGCACGTCAGCTCAAATATGGTCAAACCTCAGAAAACATGCGTTTTAGTAGCAGTTTTCATTATTATCCACAACCGGTTCAGAAACTGCAGCCCTGGCTTGCAGTTGATGCCAGTCAGCAATTATTCCCACGACAGATTCGTAAAGTGGAACTCAATCCAGTGAATCGTCAGCAGATGGATGCCAACTATAAGGTATCGGTTGGGTTGGGAGTGATCCAGATTCCATTCGATTTTAAGCTTCGTTATCAACAACCCTCGCCTTTGCAAAGCCAGTTTGATGCGATTGGCGGAGATTTAAAATTTGTAAAGGCAGGAATGAAACTGCTGCCACAAGCTCATGGCACTTTATTTCAAATGACTAGCAGCATGAAGATTCATGATCAGGCCCCATTTTTATTACGTGCCATGCGCAGTATGCCTTATCACGATATTCTGCCAGCAGTTGGAGCAAATACGGTCTATGCACTTAAAGTACAGCAAAAGCTGAAGTAAATTCAAAAGCAGTTATTGTTTTTTTATATCTATAAATCAAAAACTACAGACGTAAAAAAACCGCATCAATGTGCGGTTTTTTTTGAGAATTCTTATCAAGATTGGTGCGCTCAGAGAGATTCGAACTCCCGACCCCTTAGTTCGTAGCCAAGTGCTCTATCCAGCTGAGCTATGAGCGCGACGTCTTGATGGGGTGCATTATATATGTTTTTCTAAACTTGTTAAGTCTTTTTTAATAAAAACCCAACCGAACGTACAGTAAATAAACGATATGGTTAAATTCAGGTTTTATCGGTGAATTTTCCTGTAGATTTATACCTAAAAGCAATTAATAGCGTATCAGCTTTCGACCTTAAGCTAGTTTAGCTATCAGATTCATAGCGGCATAGTGAAAATTAAGCACTGGCATTTGAGCCTAATTCCAGAAAATTTCAGGCACAAAAAAACCGCAACATGTGCGGTTGATTGTTCAAGTTGGTGCGCTCAGAGAGATTCGAACTCCCGACCCCTTAGTTCGTAGCCAAGTGCTCTATCCAGCTGAGCTATGAGCGCGTAACTTGTGTGCCTAGGTTGGCAATACGTTTTTCTGCTTAACTTACTTGGTGCGCTCAGAGAGATTCGAACTCCCGACCCCTTAGTTCGTAGCCAAGTGCTCTATCCAGCTGAGCTATGAGCGCGCGACATAAGTAAGCGTGGCGGTGAGAGAGGGATTCGAACCCTCGATACAGTTACCCGTATGCGTCCTTAGCAGGGACGTGGTTTCAGCCACTCACCCATCTCACCGTAACGTGCCGCCATAATACAAATTTCGGCATAGCACTGCAAGCAAAGCTTTAAAAAAAAGTGCAGTTTTTTGCTCGATTAAATACTTTTTAAACAATTTATCTGTTTTTATACACTTATTGTGCGAAAAAGCTCCGCTTTCTATCCAATAGTCGAAAATCCGCCGAAAAACGGAAACTTAAACAGATTATTGCAATCATTTACGTGCAGTCTGAGCGCACATGTCTTATGCTAATCCCATCTCCTAGGAAAATTTAAAGACATGATGAAAAATTGGGTCGATCCTGAAGCAAAAGCTGAAGCTGAACGTTATGACAACCCTATCCCAAGTCGCACGCTGATTTTAGAAACCATAGAAAAGAATAATGCCCAGTCGCATGCCGACCTGGTGGAACATTTTGAAATTGCAGATCAAAAAAGTATTGATGCCCTGAGTCACCGCCTGATTGCCATGGTGCGTGATGGCCAGTTAATGAAAGATGGTTATAAATTCCAGATTGCTACTGAACAACCGGAATATGAAGCCACGGTATATATCAATTCTAAAGGCATGGGTACAGCCAATATTTCCGGTCAGGATGATCTGTTACTGCCCGAGCGTGAATTGCGCCAGGTCTTTAATGGTGACCGCGTTAAAGTCCGCCAAACTTCAGTCGACCGCAAAGGTAAGGCCTGGGGTTTTATTACTGAAGTGGTACAACATCGTGTCAAACAGGTTATTGGTAAAGTCTGCCAGCATGAAGGTGAATATTTCGTACAACCTGCCAGTCCGAATGCACATCAGCCGATCACCCTAGAAAAAGAACTGATTGAACATGCTCAGGTCAAAGTTGGTGATTCGATTCGTGTTGCGATTGATACCTATCCAACCAAAGAAGAATTTGCGACTGCGCATATTATCCAGTCAATGGCAGATAAAGCAGATACGGAAATCATCATTCCACAAACCATTCTGGAATATGGTCTGCCTTACGAATTCCCTGATGAAGTCATCAAAGAAGCAGAAAGTTTTAAAGAACCAAATGCTAAGGATCGAGAAGGTCGTATCGACCTGCGTGACCTGGCCTTAGTCACTATTGATGGTGAAGATGCTCGCGACTTCGATGATGCGGTGTATGCAGAGAAACGTCCTGGCGGTGGTTATCGTGTTGTCGTGGCAATTGCAGATGTGAGCCATTATGTCCGTGTTGGCAAGCCCCTGGATGACGAAGCCCAAGAACGCGGTACATCGGTTTACTTCCCGCATTATGTCTTGCCGATGCTGCCTGAAGCACTCTCCAATGGCTTATGTTCCTTAAACCCGAATGTTGACCGTCTCTGTATGGTTTGCGACTTAAAACTGTCACGTGCAGGCCGTGTGACCAGTTTTGAGTTCTACCCTTCTGTGATGCATTCCAAAGCGCGTCTGACCTATAACCAGGTTGCACAGTATTTTGAGGGTGACAGTAACGCGATTACTGAAGATCGTGATGTACGCAAATCACTGAATACACTGTTCCAGCTGTATCAGGTGCTGAAAGAATTGCGTGCGGATCGTCATGCAATGGAATTCGAAACTGTCGAAACCTATATGACTTTCGATGAGCTGGGTGGTATTCAAGAAATTCTGCCACGCACCCGTAATGATGCGCATAAGCTGATTGAAGAGTGCATGTTGCTCGCCAACGTGGCGGCGGCAGAGTATGCGCTGAAAAATGAAATTCCAATGCTGTACCGTGTGCATCAGCCACCAGAGTTTTCCCGTATTCAGAAAGTGCGTGACTTCGTCAAGCTACTCGGTCTGAAATTCCCGGAACAGCCCACCCAGAAAGATTATCAGGAAGTGATTGAAGCGACCAAAGACCGTATTGATGCCCCAAGTATTCATGCAGTCTTGTTACGCTCAATGATGCAGGCCTACTATGGCGCGAAGAATGATGGTCACTTCGGTCTGGCATATGATGCCTATACGCATTTCACTTCGCCGATCCGCCGCTACCCTGACCTGTTGTTACATCGGGCGATTAAAGCACAGTTGGCGCAGAAACCATATCCGATTTCGGGTGCATCGCTGGATGATGCCGGTGAGCATTTCTCTTCAACTGAGCGTCGTGCTGATGAAGCTTCACGTTCTGTAACGACCTGGTTGAAATGTCACTACATGCAGCAGCATCTGGGTGAAGAATTTGTTGGCATTATCAGTGCGACTGCAGAATTTGGTCTGTTTGTTACCCTGAAAGATCTCTATGTAGATGGCATGGTACATGTCAGCCAGCTCGGCGATGATTTCTTTATCTTTGATCAAAGCAGCCAAAGCCTGGTCGGTCAGAACCGTGGGCAAATCTTCGGTCTGGGGGATGAAGTCAAGATCAAGGTTGCCGGGGTGAATCTGGAAGAACGTAAGATTGACTTTGAACTGGTACAACAGTTAACCCATGCTGGCCGTCAAATCCGCGCCCGTGCACCACGTGTCGCAGAGAAAAAGCCTTTAGTCCGTCCGGAAGCTACTGAACAAGTCTTTGGCAAACATGAACGCGAGTCCAAAGCCAAAGATAATGCAGATGGAGAACAACCCATACGACGCAAAAAAGACAAAGGAAAACCCAGTTCCTACAGCAAAAAGCCTGCTAAAAAATCTGCAGGAAAGCCTGAAACAAAGGATAAAGGTAAGGTAAAGAAAAAAGCCAAAGCGAAAAAGAAAAAATCCAATGCCAAAGCAAAGGGTGAATGATTTTTGCTAAATAAAAAGAGCGCTACGGCGCTCTTTTTGTTTTAATATATCCATATAAAAATAAGCTACTTAAAAACAATGAATCCGCAAAAGATCTCGAAATATGATTATCACAACTATGTCTTGTTCGCATTTTTCTTGCTGACGATCTCAGCGCTTTTTGCCATCTTTAGCTTAGATTTCACCCCAACGGATCACGTCAAAATATGTGCTTTCATTTTAGCAATCGTTATGTATTTGGTGATTTTGATCTACTTTTATATGCTCCATCGACAGGGTGAATGGGTCATTCCCCGCACATGGAAAAATGCAAAGAAAAAACCGAAATTCTATTTCTTACTGCTACTGCCTCTTTTTGCAATTTTGATTTGTTATTTGAATCTGGTGTTTTATCCCCCTCTACTGCATACCCTTGTTTTTGGTACACCTAGTGTCGTGACCGTTGAGACAAGTGCAGTGAAAGAGCAGACATATAAACATGGCGTCAGCTATTTTTTGGATACAGCGTATGATGGATCTGGTATTTTTCGACTCAGTTCAAATGAATATGAACACTATAAAAATCAGGTTTTACAGATAAAGCTGTCCGTCATCCAAGGGCAATTTGGGACTTACATCAAAAAGATCGAATCCATCCAAATTGTCAAAGCAACACAGAATAAATAGCACCCAAGGCTTGATTTATCCTTCTAGAAGCCTTACTTCTACAAATAACACAGGAAATAAATCGGCAGACCGACATGACATTAGAAAAGGCAACCTTGCCTGTTCCAGAATTTGACCAAATTACCCTTGCAGACCTAAAACAAAAGATTGAACAGAGCATTGCCCAAGGTCAGGCATTTTTAAAAGAATTAACCGCTGTACCTGAATCTGTACAAGCACAGCTACAGGTACTCGAACACGTCGATACCCTTGAAAATAACATGAGTGAAGTATGGGGCGTACTTTCGCACCTGAATGCCGTGATGAACAATGCTGAAACTCGCGAAGTTTATCAGTCTTTACTCCCTGCTTTAAGTGAATACTACACCGCGCTTGGTCAACATACGGCGCTTTATCAAACTTATCAGCATGTGCATGATGCACCGGTATTTACTGACCTGCCTGCAGCACAGCAAAGCGCGATTAAACTTGCACTACGAGACTTCAAACTTTCAGGTGTCGCTTTAGAAGGTGAAGCGAAAAAACGTTATGCAGAAATTTCCGCACGTTTATCTCAGCTATCTTCAGATTTTTCCAATCATGTATTGGATGCGACTCAAGCCTACTTCAGACCATTAAATGAGGATGAACTGGCAGGCTTATCGGCAAACAATATTGGACTGCTCAAACAGTATGGCCAACAGCATAAATTGGATCAGCCCGTAGCCACCCTGGATTTCCCATCCTATTTAGCCATTATGACCCATTCAGAAAACCGCAGTCTGCGTGAGGAAATCTATAAGGCCTATACCACACGTGCATCAGATCAGTCCGACAAGTCTGAATTTGACAATACAGCTGTGATGGAAGAAATCCTGAATCTGCGTCAGGAAATGGCTGTGCTCCTCGGCTTTAACAACTATGCTGAATATTCACTGGCCAGTAAAATGGCACCAAGTGTTGACGCCGTAGATGAGTTTTTACGTGATCTGGCTGAGCATGCGCGTGCGCCTGCTGAAAAAGAGATTGCCGAGCTGAAAGCAATTGCAGCAGAAGATGGTATTACCGAGCTGCAACCTTGGGACAGCAGTTATTATTCTGAAAAGCTGAAAATGCAGCAGTTCAACCTGTCACAGGAAGCACTGAAACCTTATTTTCCGACCCCAAAAGTAATTCAAGGTCTATTCAGCATTGTGAACCGTCTGTATGGCATTCAGGTCATCGAACGTGAAGCTCCGCTTTGGCATCCGGATGCACATTATTTTGAACTGGAAGATCAGGGTGAAGTCATCGGTGGTTTCTACTTTGACCTGTATGCCCGTCAAGGTAAACGTGGTGGTGCCTGGATGAGTGGTTTCCGCTCTCGCATGCGTACCCATGACGGCTTACAAAAGCCCATCTGTTATATGGTCGGCAACTTTACCCCACCGGTCGGCGACAAACCCGCCCTGCTAAGCCATGATGAAGTGATTACCCTGTTCCATGAATTTGGTCATGGTCTGCATCATATGCTGACTGAAGTAGACAATATCTCTGTTGCCGGTACACATGGTGTGGCTTGGGATGCAGTTGAGTTACCAAGTCAGTTCATGGAATTCTGGGCCTGGGATCAGGACAGTCTAAATTTGCTCAGCGAGCATATAGAAACCAAAGAAGTCCTACCAGCAGATCTGCTGAAAGCCCTGCTAGATGCCCGCTTCTTCCAGTCAGGCATGCTAACATTGCGTCAATTCGAGTTTGCCCTGTTCGATCTGACCATTCACCGTGCCAATCCAGCGCTGAATGCTGAACAGGTTCAGGCGACCCTGAGTGAGATCCGAGACAAATATGCCGTGTTGCCAACGACACCGTATAACCGTTTCCAGCATAGCTTTAGCCATATCTTTGCAGGTGGCTATGCTGCCGGATATTATTCTTACAAATGGGCAGAAGTATTGGCCAGTGATGCCTTTGACCGTTTTGAAACAGAAGGCATTTTCAATACGGACACGGGTCACGCTTTCCGCAAGAACATTCTAGCAGTTGGTGGAAAAGACACTGCACTGGAGGCATTTGTGAACTTCCGAGGCCGTGAGCCAAAAATTGATGCTCTACTACGTCATCAAGGTTGGACGAATACATTAAAAAATGCTTAAACTAACGGTTTAAATTAATCAACAGGTGAGTATGATGACCATCAAACGTCGTTTCATTGCAGGTGCTAAATGTCCGAAATGTCAGGCGATGGATCGGATTGTCATGCTGACCTCCGGCGAGAATGAATGGATTGAGTGTATTGAATGTGGCTATGAGGAAAACCGTCCAACCCACGTTGAGCAACCTGAAGCTCCTGCTGTACCTGATGAAGTGGGTGTGATTCAGTTTAAACCGCGTTAAGTATAGAAAAATAAATAAGGTTGAACATATGAGTGTAGAGCAAAGGCATAGTTCTAAACTTTTAGTGGGGATTATTGGGGCTTTAGTTACTGTCGTGATTCTGGTATTTGCTTATCAGTGGTTCAGTGCATCTTCATCTCAGGAAATACCTGAACAGGAAACTGTAACAGTTACTCCTGCTCGAGAGCCTATTAAGACTGAGGCAACGGCTCAAGTAGCTCCAATTGAAACAGAAGCAAATCTTGCCAATCGATTGGTACAGGACGAGCTCATTAAAGCTCCAGTACCTGAAAACCCTGCACTGGCCAAAGAGGAAATCTCCCGTCTGGAAGATATCCAGTCACAGCTAGATGAGCAAAAAATCATGCTAGATGCTCAGCACAAAGATGCCGATGAACTGATCAGGCTGAAGGAAGAACAGATCAAGCTGCTGGAAGCCCAACTTGGAGAAAAATCATAATTTTTGATCAAATAGTTCGCTAGAATATTTCACAATCTTCTAACGATGCTTTTTCTTATGCCCAGCGCACTCCCTTCTGATCTGATTAAAGCCATCCTTTTGCTCACCTGCTCGGCTTTGCTGTTCTCTATGATGGGAGTGTGTATTCGTTATGCTTCACATACGGTTGATAACGCGACTGTCGTATTTTTCCGTAATGCGGTGGGTATGTTGTTATTCCTACCTTTGCTGCTCAGTAAAGGTATTGGTTTCTTTAAAACTGAAAAGTTATGGATGCATGTCTGGCGTTCTGTGGTGGGTTTAATGGCAATGTATGGTTTCTTCTATGCCATTGCCCATCTCAAGCTGTCTAATGCCATGGTGTTTACCTATTCCTCTCCAATTTTCATTCCCTTCATTGCCTGGCTATTTTTAAAAGAAAAGATCATCAAAGCGATGCTGCTTGCCGCTGCTATCGGATTTATTGGTGTCTTGTGTGTAACAAAGCCAGATTCGGGGCTGTTTAATCTCATGTCAGTGATTGGACTCGGTGCCAGCTTTTTAGCGGCTATGGCTTTTGTCACTGTACGTGCGCTGACAGATACTGAACCACCAGAACGGATCGTGTTCTATTTTTGCTTTATTGGCACACTGGTTTCAGTGATTCCGATGTTCTGGCACTGGCGCCCTTATCATCTAACTGAACTAGCTTATCTGATTGCAGCAGGCGTTTTGGCTAATATTAGCCAGATCCTGATGTCCAATGCCTACAAGCTGGCACCTGCCGGACAGATCGGACCTGTCAACTATGTGGCGATCATCTTTGCCGGAATTTGGGGCTATATCTTCTGGAAAGAAATCCCCGATATTATGGGCCTGCTTGGACTGGCTCTGATTTTCTCAGCCATTTTGCTATGTAGTCCTCTATTACAAAACAGCTTTAAACGAAATCATCCGTCCTCTTAAAGGCAGAAAAAAGCACCCGTAGGTGCTTTTTTAATATCCGGTGTTAGTGATACCAGCCGAACAGCTTGAACAGGTAGGGGACATAGGCAATGATCAGCATTGCTGGCAGTAACACAATTACGGGTAGAATCCAGCGTTCATAGCGGTAATAGAAGGACAAATGTCGTACCTCTGCATCTGCTTCTGCCACTTCAGCATCACCAATCGACTGCCGGGCCAGCAGATGATTCAATGCTACTGGTGGCGTCACATACCCCAGTTCAAAGCCAATCAGGGTAATCATCCAGAAATGTACCGGATGAATGCCATATTGGTACGCTACCGGCGCTACCGTTGCGGAAATCAGAATCACGGCGCCGAACGGATCCATGATCATGCCCACAAAGATCATCAAGCCAACAATCATGGTAATGACCAGAATCGTGCTGTTAATATCTGTCGGGAAAGCTTCCATGATTTCCAGACGCTCCAGCAAACCGCCAACGCTAACGGACAAAGCCATCAAAATGACCAGTGCACCGATATGCCCTACTGTTTCGCTGCTGGAGATATGCATGGATTTCCAGAAACCGAACTGACGTAAGGATGAACCAGGTGACGATTCAGGCTGTGCTGCTGTACCACCAATCCCATTCAGATTCATATTAAGACTTTCATCCCAATGCCCTACTGGTGGTATTGGTGCAGGCTGATGGCGCAGTTTGTCATACAGTACAATCATTAACAGGATGACTGGCATCATCACTGGTGCAGTGAACTCGTTCAGATTGGTCGACAATGCATATTTGTAAAACATCCAGATCAGTACAAAGATCACGATGTATGGAATCACAGCCAGGAAGGCACGACCTGATTGTGGTGCTGCTACGCCTGCTGGGGCAATACGGAACTTGCTTTCAGCAAAAAACAGTGAAATTACCAGGAACAGGGTCGAACTTAGTAAGAATACATACACACCGTAGTGATACAGCAAGTCTGTCGTTACTTCTTTATTTAATGAGGCTACAACCACAATTAATAGACATGGACGTAATACGACACCCAGAGAACCCGACATGGCAGTAGCTGCCAAGGCAAACTGACGGCGACCACCGGCATTCCAGACTTCCTTATAGATAATCGCACCAGCAGCAATCACGAAGATCCCTGATGCCCCGGTATAAGCGGTTGGCAATGCAGCTGCCAACAGGATTAACCAGGTCAGGGTTTCCGGTGCCAGATTCCATGGACGCAGAATATTCAGGAACATATCCACGACACGGGTCTGTTTCAGCAACATGCCGGCCCAGATAAACAGCGCCAGGTTCAGGAAGATGCTAGAGAACTCGACCAGCTGACCTAGATAAATCCCTTGCCCCATTGGATAATCCATGAAGAAGGTAAAGTTAATCCCGGTACTGATGGCCATATAGGCATACAGCGGTACGCTCAGGAAAGCCAGACCAAAACTGCCGCCTTCACGGGTAGGCTTCGGCAACTTAATCACCTGGAACAAGCTGATCAGGGTTAAGGTGCTAAACAGAATCATCCACAGCCAGTAGATGTATTTCATCTCTCCCATGGCCACGCCAGAGTTCAGTACTGACTGATACTGGCTATAAGATGAGAATGCCAGGAAGGCATTAGCGACGAGCATAGCCAGTGTATAGACCCGGAAATCAATTTTGGTGGCTGGGCTGCGCAGGCCAATATGATGGGTTTTCAAGGTCGCACTGATGGCAGCAAATACCACCATAATCACCAGCAGCAATGCACGGTTTTCCACACCAAACTTGAACAGACCAAAGAAACTGGTTTCAAAGCTACGGTAAGCACGAATACTCGGATGAGCATTGATATGATTTATGGCTTGGGTATAAAAAGCATGAGACTCTTCACAAACCTGTTGCGCCTGCATGACTGCTGCACGTACATCCGCCTCGGAACGCACGCCAAAAAAATCGGCATATTCATCGGCAGCATCAGCTTTCATCTGCTGTTGGACACGGCTATCGACATCGATGTTCCGTTCACATTGCGGTCGGGTTGGTTCAGCACGTAGGAATGAATACTGCATCCCCGTAGCTGGGTCGCCATAAAGCCGTTCACCCATGCGCAGCAATTGCCCATGGATCATTTCACCCGTACCAATGACAAGAGTCAGTAACAGCAAGACCAGTACGACAAATGTCGAGATCCATTCTGTCCAGATATAACGCAACAGACCTAGTCCCGATCTGTTTTCAGCATCATTTTGCATGTGTATTCCTATTGTTATTCTCTGGGAATGTCCACCATACTTGGCTTCACTTTCCCTTTGTCTTGTAAGTCCGATTTACAGACCAATCTGATTATTATGCTTCTGACTCTGCACCAGACTGTGCGAAATGAAAATGACAATTTGCATTTTCTTTTTTGTTATTTATGCCAACTGCATCATTGATCCAGCCAGTAATTACCAATGATATATAGATTGGCCACTACAATCCCCCAGATCACCCCCAGCAAATGCGCTTCAACCAGTACCGGACTACCAATCAATTGGGCCGTGCCCTCACTGCCGATGGTATTTTCCCAGACCAGCTTGGCAAAAATCAGAAACAATACCAAAGCTGCAAAACTGCGTTCTTTCTTATACAACAGATGCACACAGGCCACGGCGGCATACGCACCATGCAAGACACCCGACAGTCCAGCATAAGCCTCGATATCTGGCAGGAAATAATAAAAGCTAAGACTGATCAGCGGAGGCAAGACCAGTAGAATACTGACGAAGTTCCACACCGAAACACGTGGAAAGATAAAGGGCAAGCAGATAAAGGCCAGCATATTAAGGAAATAGTGTGTCCAGCCAACGTGCACCCAATGTGCCGTCCACAGCCGCCAGGGCTCACTTATCAGGCTAGCTTGCCAAAAGATAAAATTATCTTTAAAAATCTGCAGCCATGCGCAGAAAGCAACAAAGACTGCCAGAAAGACAATCTTGTTACGAAGATAGTGATCATGCATCTGCATCGCTTAGTCCCTTAACGTATGTCAATTTAGGTCCGCCTTAACGTACGGACCTGACTGGATCAGGAATCCGCATTAAACAGATCATCAAGGTCAGATGCTGTATCCGCTTCATCCCAGAAACGTTGCATGCCATCGTCTCCAGTGCGAACGCCGGTATGCTCGGTCCAGTAACGGTCTGCAATGCCACCCACCATAATCGAAGCCATACTGTCGATCAGCTTGAATTGTGGATTGACCGGTTTTTCATCAGAACGTGCCTGTGCAAAAGTTTTCAGCGCATCACGCAACTTGGCATCATCACCTGATGCCTGAGCAGCTACAGCATAAAGTGCATGTGATAAACGTACACCTTTCTGTTCACCAATCTGGGTCGACTGTTTCAAGGTCTGATATGGATCCGGCTTGCCATCACCTGCGCCTGGCAACAAGGTCCAGATCACGGCACGTGTAGCATTTGGTGCACCCCAGAATTTTTCATTGTTCAGACAGGTCATCCCGCGTTCTACCACAGCAGCGATGTCCTTCGGTACCTGCACCGCTCCACCCGAGTTAATATCATTGGTCATGGCTTGTAGGCCACTGAGCATGCCCAGCAGATAGACAGTCTGTTCTGTATCACCCTTCAAGGTTGGGCAACTCTCACCCAGCGCGACATTATATTTTTTCTCGTAACGCTTCTGGAACATCTGGTAACCGTTATATTGACGCTGTGCAGCCAATGCTGCCCAACGTTTCTGCTCTACGCGAGCATCCTGCGCCTCAGTAACCTGATTGGCTTTAGATGCACGCATATAGCGTAGTTCGGCATCTAGCGCTTTCTGCTCCGCACAAATACCGGCTGCAGAGTACATCAGTACGGCAACACGGGTTGGATCTGCCCCCATCTCCTTGGTTGACATGATCGCTGGTGTTAAGGCATTGCCTGAATTACACACCATTTCTGCATCATCCATCGCCAGAATTGGTGGCACTATATGTTTTTCAGTGAAACCCAGCGCCACATTGGCACCCGTTTTAACCACCTGTGAGCAACCTGTTAAAGCCGTTGTTGTTATTACTATGGCCGCCATACCCTGGCATATTTGTTGGACTTTTGACATTTTCCTGTCCTCTATAATTGTGATTATGTCCATGCTGCTAAACATAGCAGATGAACTATATGAATTAAAGAGTATTTACTCTAAATTAGATGAGTCACTTTGCCATTGATTACCGGTTCTGCAATTGACTTGATCGAAAGAAATACTGAATTTTGGGCAAAAAAAAGTAGCATTGCGACGGTTCAGCACATGCTACTTATTAACTGGGAAAGCTTTAACTTATCGTTTTAGCTTATTAATGTGATTGAGTTGAAATTTGTTCCCTAACTATAGTGCCGAGTCGTCCAATGACCAGTGCCAGAATTACCGCGATTACTGGAAATATCCACGTTGGAAATTCCATATTAATCTCCTCTGTTGACTTCGGTGATTCAAATGTACCTGTTTAAAATAAAAGCAATTAAGAAAATTGTCAGACAATTCAAATATTTTCCAAAGAATTATGTGAATTGTCTGACAAAGGATCAGTATATAAAGATAAGAATTTGAAAAATATATAATTTTAATTTTAATTTTAATTTTGATGAAAATACCGATTGTCTGGCAATCAGATCATTTTCGTAAGGACTTTCAATGACTTCCATTGTTGTGTTGGTAACTGGTCACACCAGATCAGCAATGGCGGTACTTTGGCATGCTGAAAATACACCACCAGATAAGCTTGGTGATCAATCACATGACTGATCTGGGCACGCTGTATGCGCTGATCATGATGGGTAATGCTCCATTCCCGACCATCCAGATATTCAAACTGGGCGATCTGCGGACGCTTGCGATAAAACAGATGATAGATGATCAGTCCTGCAACCAGACAGATTCCCCATAGCCATAAGGGCAATAACTGGTACATCACAAACATCAACACAATAAAAATGAAAAACTGAAACGCAAGTGCAAGCAGGCTGCGTTTCAGCTGATAACAACGATTATCCATGAACGTAGTGTTTAAGCTTGTTAATAAACTCACGTAATTCAGGACGTGGCGGTTCGGATACTTCCATAAACCAGTCCAGCAGGTCCGGGTCTTCTTGCGCTACGAGTTCAGCAAACATTTCTTTTTCAAATGGGTCTGCTGTCAAATAGCAGTTTTTGACATAGGGATCAAAATACACATCCAACTCTTTAAGACCACGACGTGCGCGGTAAATCACTTTACGCTCTTCCAGGCTGATGTCTTCAGTCATCATATTTCCCCAACGTGTTAAAAACATGAGTAGTTTACCTAAGCGCCAAGTAATTTTCGAGGGAATTGGCGGAAAGCATCAGCATTATCTGTATTTTGTACATTTCGCACATTGTCCCCAGATAGACCCTGCCCTTATGTTCATGAGAACAATAACCAGAACAAGGAATCCTGATCATGCAATCTGCTGCGATTCGACCAATGTCGCATCTTTTACCGCGTACTTTGTTTAATGCTGAGCATGATGCTTTCCGCGAGACGGTGCGCAAATTCTATCAAAAGGAAGTCATTCCGCATACCGAACGCTTCGAACAGCAACAACACGTAGATCGCGAACTATGGAATAAGGCAGGAAGCCTAGGGCTACTCTGCCCGACTTTACCAGAACAATATGGTGGTTCAGGTGTGGATCGGCTTTACAGTATGATTCTGATTGAAGAACAAGCTTATGCCGGTGATTCAGCGACCGGTTTTTCCCTACATTCCGATATCGTCGCGAATTATATTCTGAATTTCGGCAATGAAGCCCAGAAACAGCAATGGCTAGCAAAAATGGCCAGTGGCGAAGTGATTACTGCGATTGCGATGACTGAACCCGGCACAGGTTCAGATCTTCAGGCTGTACGCACCAGTGCCGTGTTGGAGGGTGATGAGTATGTGATTAATGGCTCGAAAATATTTATCACCAACGGCTATCTTTGCGATATGGCAATTGTAGTGTGTAAAACAGGCGATAGTGACAAAGGCTCAGCTAATCTTTCATTGATCATGGTAGAAGCTGACCGTGCTGGTTTTAGTAAAGGCAAACCGCTAAATAAAATCGGCATGAAAGGCCAGGATACCTGTGAACTATTCTTTGATAACGTGCGTGTTCCTAAAGAAAATTTATTGGGTATGCCCGGTATGGGTTTTATGATGCTGATGAAAGAACTGGCCTGGGAACGCCTGATTGTGGCAATGATCTGTCAGGCAGGCGCTGAAGCTGCTTTTGCACATACGGTGAAATACACTAAGGAACGTCAGGCTTTTGGCAAACCTATCTCAGCATTTCAGAACACTCGTTTTAAGCTGGCGGAACTACGTACTGAAATCGAAATCTGTCGAGCTTATCTGGATTGTTGTATGCAACAACAGTTACAGCAACAGCTAGGCGTAGATGCAGCTGCTGCCGCAAAATACAAAATTTCAGAAATGTTCAGTAAGGTAGTCGATGAATGTCTGCAACTACATGGTGGATATGGCTATATGCTGGAATATCCAATTGCTCGTGCCTACATCGATCATCGTGCGAACCGTATATATGCTGGAACCAATGAAATCATGAAAGAATTGATCTCACGAGCAATTTAATTAAGATCATATAAACAGATAACAAAAGGAGCATTTAATGCTCCTTTTCTATAGGTTCAGATATTAAGATACTAGACGTGGTTTAACTTTTTTGCCGTTAACTTTTCCCTGTTCAACTTTAGATTTAAACTGAAGAATATCATCCTCGAAAGTTGCAGTTTTAAGATCTTTACGGTCAGCTAAATAATTATTGCTGACACGCCAAGGGCCATGCTTACCTTGTTTTGGCATGACGTTTGCGGCACGGGCAATATAACCTGAGGTCAGGCTACCCATCACCGTATCTTCGAGTAACTCTGCAGCATTACCTTCGGGTAATACCTCATCAAAACCGTTCATATCCATATAGTTCAGCAGACGGCAGATATATTCGGCTGCGATGTCTACTTTCAGTGTCCAAGATGCATTGATATAGCCAATAATCAGCGCCATATTCGGAATATCACTCACCATCACGCCGCGATACAGCATATGTTTGGAAGTATCGATGGGCTTGCCATCGATGGAAGCCTGCATCCCACCCAAAATCTGAATATTTAATCCTGTTGCTGATACGATAATATCGGCATCAAGATGTTTACCGGATTTAAGCCGAATACCGGTTTCAGTAAATCTCTCGATATGGTCAGTTTCTACCGATGCACGACCTTCACGTAAAATTTTGAATAAATCTCCATCCGGTACCACGCACAGACGCTGATCCCAAGGCTCATAGTCCGGGGTAAAGTGTTTCATATCCACCTTACCCTTAAGTTGGAACTTCACCGCATTTAAAAGCAGCTTTTTAAGCAATTTTGGCTGTTTTTGTGCCAGCGCATAAATCCCGCGCTGCATACCAATGTTTCGTGCACGGGTAAGCTTATAAGCAATATCTTCAGACAGATACTTACGCATCTTGTCATAGACCATATCAATGGATGGTACCGAAGCAATATAAGTCGGTGAACGCTGCAACATAGTCACATGGCCTGCTCCACCTTTGACCATCGCTGGAACTAACGTAATAGCAGTTGCACCACTACCAATAATTACCACTTTTTTACCGCTATAATCGAAGTTCTCAGGCCAATGTTGCGGATGAATAAAAGTTCCTTTAAATGCATCTTGATTTGGAAATTCTGGTTGAAAACCTTGGTCATAATTATAATAACCAGTACAACCCAAAACAAAATTCGCTACCCAAGTTTCATTCTTACCTTGAGCATTTTCGATTTTCACTGACCATTTATGCGTATGCGTATCATAATTGGCATTTAAAACACGGTGCTGATAATGAATTCTGGATTCAAGTTGGCATTCTTCTACTACTTCAGACAGATAGTTCTTAATTGATGCACCGTCAGCCAACACGCTGGCTTTTTTCCAAGGTTTAAAATTAAAGCCGAAAGTCGACATATCAGAATCTGAACGGATGCCCGGATATTTAAATAAATCCCAAGTACCACCTACGCTTTCCCGACGTTCAATAATTTCAAAAGAACGCTTCGGACAATTTTTAGAAAGATGTACTGCTAAACCAATTCCCGAGATCCCCGCACCCACAATTAAGATATCAACCTGTTTTTCCATATTCTTCTTTTAACCCAAGTTTGTCATTTATTTTATTAAAGCACAAAACTGACAATACTCCATGTCAAGTTTGTATGTTTGCCCTATTTTTTTTATCTTTTGGGGACATTTTTATAGCTAAACCGATAATCAATTTATAAAAAGATAAGTTTTAGGCATCAAAAAAGGCCGGTTTATTCAACCGACCTTTCCGAACAACGTTTGCTGCTCTTCACGAAATTAGTTAACTTCGCGATCTACTAGCTCAACGTAAGCCATCGGTGCAGCATCACCTGCACGGAAGCCCGCTTTAAGAACACGTAGATAACCGCCGTTACGCTCTTTGTAACGAGGGCCAAGAACGGTAAATAATTTACCAACAGTTGCAGCTGAACGAGTACGAGCAAACGCCAAACGACGGTTTGCTACTGTATCGACTTTAGCTAAAGTGATTAAAGGCTCAGCAACACGGCGTAATTCTTTTGCTTTAGGCACAGTTGTTTTGATCAACTCGTGCTCGAACAAAGAGTTAGCCATGTTTTGGAACATCGCTTTACGATGACTGCTTGTACGGCCTAATTTCACACCACTATTACGATGACGCATGGTGATAGTCCTACTTAATTAACGGCTACGATAGGCGAAACGATCGTCCATACGGAGACTAGCTGGTGGCCAGTTCTCTAAACGCATGCCGAGTTGTAAGCCTTTAGAAGCCAGAACATCTTTGATCTCAGTAAGCGATTTTTTACCCAGGTTAGGAGTTTTAAGCAACTCAACCTCAGTACGCTGTACAAGATCACCAATGTAGTAAATGTTTTCTGCTTTCAAACAGTTAGCAGAACGAACAGTTAGCTCTAGATCATCCACTGGACGAAGCAAAATCGGATCAACTTCTTCACGAGGTTCTTGAGCAACAGGAGCTTGATCTTTCTGAAGGTCAACAAAGATTGCAATTTGTTGTTGCAAGATTGTTGCCGCTTTGCGGATTGCTTCTTCAGGATCAACTGTACCGTTAGTTTCAAGATCAATGATCAGTTTATCAAGGTCAGTACGTTGTTCTACACGAGCATTTTCAACTGTGTAAGACACACGTTTGATCGGGCTGTAAGAGGCATCTAACTGTAAACGACCCACTGGGCGAGTCTCGCCTTCTGGGAAACGTGAGTCAGAAGTCTCGTAGCCACGACCTTGAGCCACTTTCAGGCGCATCTTAAGATTGCCTGAAGCACTTAATGTGCCGATCAAGTGTTCAGGGTTAACCACTTCAACATTATGAGGTAAACGAAGGTCAGCCGCAGTTACATCGCCTGGGCCTTGTTTCTCTAATGTTAAATAAGCTTCATTTTGATCGAACAGCTTAATAGACAATCCTTTTAGGTTCAGCAAGAGCTCGACGATGTCCTGCTGCAAGCCTTCCAAAGTACTGTACTCGTGCTCAACACCTTCAATCTCAACTTCAACCACAGCAGCGCCAGGCAAAGAAGAAAGAAGGATGCGACGTAAAGCATTGCCCAGAGTATGACCAAAGCCACGCTCTAAGGGTTCTAGAATAACTTTTGCCGAGGTCCCGCTTGCCGCTTCGACCTTGATCGCTTGCGGAGTTAGAAACTCATTTGCAGTACGCGTCATATTGCTACCTCAAGGATTATTTAGAATACAATTCTACAATCAAGCTTTCGTTGATTTCAGCAGGTAAATCAGAACGATCCGGTGCAGCTTTGAACGTACCTTCTAGTTTAGAATGATCTACTTCCATCCAAGAAGGAATGCCACGTTGAGCAGCTAATTCAATTGCGTTTTTGATACGTAATTGTTGTTTAGCGCCTTCGTGAACTGCAATCACGTCACCAGCTTTAACTTGGATAGACGCGATGTTAACGCGACGGCCATTTAAAGTGATTGAACGGTGAGATACTAACTGACGAGCTTCAGCACGTGTAGAACCAAAACCCATGCGATAAACAACGTTATCAAGACGGCTTTCAAGTAACTTTAACAAGTTCTCGCCAGTTGCGCCTTTAACACGAGCTGCTTCTTTATAGTAGTTACTAAATTGACGCTCTAAAACACCGTACATACGACGTACTTTTTGTTTTTCACGTAATTGTAGTGAGTACTCAGATTGTTTGCTGCCACGCGCACCACCGTGTTGGCCAGGCGCTTTAGCATGTTTTTTAGTCTTAACGTCAAATGGTTTAACGCCAGATTTTAATTGCAGGTCTGTCCCTTCGCGGCGAGAGAGTTTGCATTTTGGACCAATATAACGAGCCATGAATGTTTCTCCTTACACGCGACGTTTTTTAGGTGGACGGCAACCGTTGTGAGGAATTGGAGTCACATCGGTAATGCTATTAATTTTATAACCCACTGCACCTAAAGCACGAACCGCAGATTCACGACCTGGACCAGGGCCTTTAACAAGGACGTCCAAGTTTTTCAAACCGTAATCCAAAGCTGCTTTACCAGCAACTTCAGCAGCTACCTGAGCAGCGAACGGAGTTGATTTACGTGATCCACGGAAGCCTTGTCCACCTGAAGTGGCCCAAGCCAGTGCATTACCTTGACGATCGGTAATAGTCACAATGGTGTTATTAAAAGAAGCGTGAATGTGTGCAACACCTTCAGAGACGGTACGAGTGACCTTCTTGCGTGTGCGAGTATCTTTAGCCATCTTTTAGCTTCCAGAAATCTTATTTCTTAATTGGTTTGCGCGGACCTTTACGGGTACGTGCGTTAGTTTTGGTGCGTTGACCGCGGACAGGCAAGCTGCGACGATGACGAAGACCGCGATAGCAGCCTAAATCCATTAAACGTTTGATGTTCATGGAAATTTCGCGACGTAAATCACCTTCGGTCGGAACCTTAGCAACTTCTGCACGAATCGCATCAAGCTGAGCGTCATCTAATTCACGGATCTTAGTCGTTGGAGCAATACCTGCAGCAGCTAAGATAGCTTTTGAAGTATGGCGACCAATACCAAAGATATACGTTAGAGAGATAACAGCATGCTTGTTATCCGGAATGTTTACACCGGCAATACGAGCCATTCAATTTTCTCCAAAAAGGCAGTAGAGATAATCAACCGCCCCACAAAAATCTTGAGGGGCGGATAATAACCTAATTCGCCTACTGAAATCAACAGGTCTTGATCAGATTAACCTTGACGCTGCTTATGACGAGGTTCTGCGCTACAAATTACGCGGATAACCCCATTACGACGGATAACTTTACAGCTACCACAAATTTTCTTTACAGAAGCTTGTACTTTCATGATGAAACCTCTAAGTGCGCTATCCCTTAGGATGAGCAGTCGTTTTTCTCATTAATGTTTGATTGTCATACTGGTGCGAAGTGAGATGTGCTTGTAGCTGAGCCATAAAGTCCATCACCACCACTACCACGATTAGCAACGATGTTCCGCCCAAGCTGAATGGAATACCAAAAGAGCTTTGCAGGATCATCGGCATTAAACAGATGACAGTGATGTAAATCGCGCCAATGAAGGTCAAACGATTGAGAATATGATCTAAGTAACGAGCAGTTTGCTCACCTGGACGAATACCAGGCACGTAAGCTCCGCTGCGTTTCAAGTTTTCTGACACTTCTTTAGGGCTAAATACTAGCGCAGTATAGAAGTAACAGAAAAAGATAATTAACGCACCAAAGAGCACCAAATACAACGGCTGACCAGGCGACAACACCAATGCCAAATCTTGCAGACTACGCTTGATAATTCCTGCATCAGGATCTGCACTGCCAACCCACTGACCTAAGCTCGCTGGGAACAAAAGCAATGAACTTGCAAAAATTGCAGGAATCACACCGGCCATATTAATTTTTAATGGCAAATGTGTCTGCTGTGCAGTAAATACGCGACGACCCTGCTGCTTCTGAGCATAGTTGACCGGAATACGACGTTGCGCCTTCTCGATAAACACAATTGCTGCAAGCACGGCGATGGATAACAATGCAAATATCGCCAGACCAATAAGACTAGACTGACCATTATCGACAGAAGTCAGGGACTGCATAACCAAAGTTGGCAGACCTGCAACAATACCTGCGAAGATGATCATGGAAATACCATTCCCCACCCCACGCTCGGTAATCTGTTCACCCAACCACATCAGGAACATGGTCCCCGCAACCAATGAGGTTACTGCAGGAACATAAAAAGCCAGACCAGAGGTCAGGGTAATTCCCTGGCTGATCAAGCCCGCGCACATACCGACCGCTTGCACAAATGCAAGGAACAGTGTGCCCTGTCGTGTGTATTGATTTATTTTACGTTTGCCTTGCTCGCCTTCTTTCTTTAAAGCTTCCAGCGAAGGAACGACTGTTGACATCAGCTGCACGATAATCGATGCAGAGATGTATGGCATAATCCCAAGAGCAAGAATAGACATTCGCTCCAATGCACCACCAGAGAACATGTTAAACAAACCAAGGATCGTACCTTGGTTTGCATTAAACAAATTCTCCAGCGCAGCATTGTTAATGCCCGGTACTGGAATATGTGCTCCCAGTCGAAACACCAACAACGCACCAATGAGAAACATCATTCGACGAATAATTTCACGGTATTTCACATGAAATGGTTGGCCTTTCATCATGTTGACATGACCTGAAGAACTAGGAGACATAGACACTGGAGATTACTCCTCGACTTTACCGCCAGCAGCTTCAACAGCAGCTTTAGCGCCTTTAGTCAACACAACACCTTGTACAGTGAATGCGCGAGTAATTTCACCAGAAAGTACGATACGTGCACGAGTCATGTCTTTACGTACAACGTTCGCAGCTTTTAAAGTTTCTAGAGACACGATGTCGCCTTCAACTTTAGCAAGCTCAGATAAACGTACTTCAGCAGTTTTCAAAGCCTGTTGGCTAGTGAAACCGAATTTAGGCAAACGACGATAAAGTGCTGTTTGACCGCCTTCGAAACCTGGACGAGTACCACCGCTCTTACGTGAGTTTTGACCTTTGACACCACGGCCACCGGTCTTACCAACGCCAGAACCAATACCACGGCCTAGACGTAGGTTGTCACGCTTAGCACCTTCTGCAGGTGCAATAGTATTTAAACGCAGAGTCATGGCTTATTCCTCTACACTAACCATATAGTAGACTTGGCTGATCATACCACGGTTAGATGGAGTGTCTAACACTTCAACAGTATGACCAATACGACGCAGACCTAAACCTTTAAGGCTCAGCTTGTGATTTTTCAAGCGATGCGATGCAGATTTAGTCTGGGTAACTTTAATCGTTTTCATGATTATTACCCTTGAATTTGTTCTACTGAAAGACCACGTTTCGCAGCAACTTTCTCAGGAGAAGTCATATCACGCAGACCTTTAAAAGTCGCGTTAACTACGTTAGCAGCGTTAGTAGAACCGTAACATTTAGCAAGTACGTTGTGTACACCAGCAGCTTCAAGAACGGCACGCATAGCGCCACCAGCGATTACGCCAGTACCTTCAGAAGCAGGCTGCATGTAAACACGGCTTGCACCGTGACGAGCATTCACAGGGTGTTGTAAAGTCGTACCAGCAAGATCTACAGTGATCATGTTGCGACGAGCAGCTTCAAGTGCTTTAGAAATAGCAGCTGGAACTTCACGTGCTTTACCACGACCAAAACCTACGCGACCATTACCATCACCTACCACAGTCAATGCTGTGAAAGAGAAGATACGACCACCCTTAACAACTTTGGCTACACGATCAACGGCAACCAGCTTTTCAACAAGACCTTCGTTTTGTTCAACTTTAGCCATGATTAGAACTCCAAGCCGTTTTCACGAGCAGCATCAGCCAAGGCTTTGATACGACCATGATATTTGAAACCAGAACGGTCAAATGCAACTTTAGTTACACCAGCTGCCTTAGCGCGTTCTGCGATTAAAGCACCTACTTTTTGAGCTGCTTCAACATTACCAGTTGTACCAGCACGTAGAGTAGCGTCTAGCGTAGAAGCTTGCGCTAATACTTTGCCACCATCTGCTGAGATAACTTGAGCATAGATGTGACGCGGAGTGCGGTTTACACACAAACGAGTCGCACCCAATGCACGGATGTGCAAGCGTGTGCTTTTCGCACGACGCAAACGGGATTGTTTCTTTTCGTTCATAAGAACCTCGCGCCTTATTTCTTCTTAGCTTCTTTACGAAGTACAACTTCGTCAGAATAACGAACACCTTTACCTTTATACGGCTCTGGTGGACGGTAACCACGGATTTCCGCAGCAACTTGACCTAATTTTGCTTTATCAGCAGATTTTAGGATAATTTCAGTCGCTGTAGGAGTTTCTGCAGTTACACCTTCAGGAAGGTTGTAATCAATCGGGTGAGAGAAACCAAGGTTAAGGTTAACAATGTTACCTTTAACCGCAGCTTTATAACCAACACCGATAAGTTGTAACTTACGTTCGAAACCTTCGCTAACACCTTTAACAAGGTTGTTAAGCACAGCGCGAGCAGTACCAGCCTGCATCCAAGCGTCTTTAGATTCAGCTTTAGGAGCAATAACTAGAGTACCGTCTTCCTGTTTTAGCTCGACCAGCGCATGCAGGTTGAAAGACAATGTACCTTTAGTGCCTTTCACTTCGACCTGCCGGCCGTTCTGAGTAACTGCTACACCGTTAGGTACAGTTACTGGGGCTTTAGCCACACGAGACATGAGGAATCACCTATTAAGAAACAAAAGCAATAACTTCACCACCAATGCCTGCAGCACGTGCAGCGCGATCAGTCATGATGCCTTTGCTTGTAGAAACAATTGCAATACCTAAACCTTGCTTAACGCTTGGAAGTGCATCTTTACCGCGATACTGACGTAGACCTGGACGGCTTACGCGTTTCACAGTTTCGATAACTGGTTTGCCTTCAAAATATTTTAACGTAATTGTTAAAGTTGCTTTGCCTTCAACATCAGCAACTTCTACGTTAGAGATGTAACCTTCTTGTTGAAGAACGTTTGCAATAGCAACCTTCAACTTAGAATTAGGCATAGAAACAGTTTGTTTCTTCGCCATTTGTGCGTTACGAACACGTGTTAGCATGTCGGCAACGGTATCTTGCATACTCATTTATAGTGCTCCTTACCAGCTTGCCTTAACAACGCCAGGTACATCACCTTGCATTACTTTTTCGCGTACCATGTTACGGCTTAAACCGAACTTACGGAAGTAACCATGAGGACGACCAGTTAAACCACAACGGTTACGTAGACGTACTGGAGATGCATTACGTGGTAATGCTTGTAATTTCATCATCGCTTCGAAACGTTCTTCGTCTGACGCATTTACGTTAGCAATAACAGCTTTTAATTCAGCACGTTTTGCAGCGTATTTAGCAACAGTAGCTTCGCGTTTCAATTCGCGATTAATCATACCTTTCTTAGCCATTTCGACCTCTTATTTGAACGGGAAGCCGAATGCACGCATAAGCGCACGGCCTTCGTCATCGGTGCGAGCAGTCGTAGTGATGGTAATGTCCATACCACGAATACGGTCAATCTTGTCAAAATCGATCTCAGGGAACATGATCTGTTCTTTAAGACCCATTGAGTAGTTACCACGACCATCAAATGATTTCGCTGAGAAACCACGGAAGTCACGGATACGAGGAATCGCAATAGAGATCAAACGGTCTAAGAATTCGTACATGCGTTCGCCGCGTAAAGTAACTTTACAACCAATCGGCCAACCATCACGGATTTTGAAACCAGCGATAGATTTACGAGCTAACGTAAGTACTGGTTTTTGACCAGCGATAGCTTGCATATCAGAAAGAGCACCATCAAGGAGTTTCTTGTCAGCAGCAGCTGCACCAACACCCATGTTGATAGTGATTTTAGTGATGCGAGGGATCTCCATCACATTCTTAACACCCAATTGTTCTTGTAATTGAGCTTTAAGTTCGTCGTTGTAACGTGCTTTAAGTCTGGCCATTGCCTTTTTCAACCTATTACTTCGCTACCGCCACTGATTCACCATTTGATTTGAATACGCGAGTTTTCACGCCATCAATCACTTGGTAACCAACACGGTCAGCCTTTTGGGTTGTAGCATTAAAAAGTGCCACGTTTGAGATGTGAAGAGAAGCTTCTTGAGTTACGATGCCGCCTTCAGCGCCAGTAGCTCGGTTAGGCTTCTGATGTTTCTTAACTAGGTTAAGACCTTCTACCTTCACTTGGTCATTTGAAACAGACAGAACAGTACCCTGTTTGCCTTTTTCTTTACCTGCGATCACAATTACTTGATCGCCTTTTTTAATCTTAGCCATGATTGCCTCTTATAGAACTTCAGGAGCCAATGAAATAATTTTCATGAACTGTTCAGTACGAAGTTCACGAGTCACTGGTCCGAAAATACGAGTTGCAATCGGCGCTTTGTTGTTGTTCAAAATAACAGCAGCGTTATCGTCGAAACGAATCACTGAACCATCTGGACGACGGATGCCGAATTTAGTACGAACCACAACTGCATTCATCACGTCACCTTTTTTAACACGTGCGCGTGGAATTGCTTCTTTTACAGTAACTTTAATAATGTCGCCAACAGAAGCATAACGACGATGTGAACCACCAAGTACTTTAATACATTGTACGCGGCGAGCACCACTGTTGTCTGCTACGTCGAGCATAGTTTCGGTCTGAATCATTGCCCTACTCCAAAACCGAGCATCACCGGTCGCAAATTCGAAAGGCTCAAAGAGTACTCGAATTTGACCGATGATGCAACAAGAACGTTAATTACTCAGCAGCTGCTTCAATAACTTCAACTAGAGTCCAAGACTTAGTTTTAGAAATTGGGCGGCTTTCTTTGATTGTTACAACATCACCAGTTTTAGCTGTGTTGTTTTCATCATGAGCATGTAATTTTGTTGAACGGCGGATTGATTTGCCATACAACGGGTGTTGAACACGACGTTCGATAAGCACAACAATAGACTTGTCCATTTTGTCGCTTACTACTTTGCCTGTTAACGTGCGGACTGTTTGTTCACTCATTGTCCGTTCCCCTGTTTTTCGGTAAGGAGGGTCTTGATACGAGCAATAGTCTTGCGAGTTAATTGCACTTCGTGCGATTTACCCAGTTGACCAGTTGCTTTCGCCATACGAAGACGGAATTGGTTAAGCTGTTGCTCATCAAGCAAAGCTGTCAACTCTTCTACCGACTTTTCACGTAGATCTTTAGTTTTCATTACATTACCGTCCGAGTCACGATAGTGGTTTTAAACGGAAGTTTAGCAGCTGCAAGCGTAAATGCTTCGCGAGCTAATTCTTCGTTAACACCATCAATTTCGTACAAGACTTTACCTGGTTTGATTTGGCAAACCCAGTATTCCACAGAACCTTTACCTTTACCCATACGAACTTCAAGAGGTTTAGAAGTAATAGGTTTGTCTGGGAAGACACGGATAAAGATCTTACCACCACGTTTAATACGACGGCTGATAGTACGACGCGCTGCTTCAATTTGACGCGCAGTCATTTGACCACGTTCAATTGATTTAAGAGCGATTGTACCGAAAGATACTGAACTACCGCGGTGTGCAAGACCAGTGTTACGGCCTTTTTGCACCTTACGGAATTTCATACGTTTAGGTTGCAACATGGATTATTCTCCTTTTTCAGCAGAACGATCATTGCGACGACCACGACGCTCTTGACCTTCACCACGACCGCGACCGCGTTTAGCTGGACGTTCTTCAGCTGGAGCCGGGTTCATGACTTGTTTCATGCCGCCCAAGATCTCACCACGGAAGATCCAAACTTTAACACCAATCGTACCGTAAGTAGTTTCAGCACGCATAGTAGCATAGTCGATGTCTGCACGAAGTGTATGTAGAGGTACACGACCTTCACGATACCACTCAGTACGAGCGATCTCAGCACCACCTAAACGGCCTGAAACTTCAACTTTGATACCTTTAGCGCCAGCACGCATTGTGTTTTGAACCGCACGCTTCATAGCACGACGGAACATTACACGTTTTTCTAATTGAGAAGCGATAGCTTCAGCAACAAGACGTGCGTCTAAGTCTGGACGATCGATTTCGTTGATGCTTACTTGCGCAGGAACACCCATGATAGATGTTAATTCGCGTTGTAATTTCTCAATGTCTTCGCCTTTTTTACCGATAACGATACCAGGACGAGCAGTGCTAATAGTTACTTTAGCAGCGCCTGTAGGACGTTCGATAAGAATATTGCTGATCATTGCATTCTTAAGTTTTTTAGTTAAAAACTCACGAACTTGCAAATCTTTAAGCAAGTATTCAGCGTATTGTTTCGGACTCGCATACCAGTTAGCGTTATGACGTTTCACAACACCTAGGCGGATACCGATTGGATGAACCTTCTGACCCATATCAAACCCCTACCTTAACGGTAATGTGACAAGTACGCTTAGTAATACGATCTGCACGGCCTTTAGCACGTGGCATAATACGTTTCAGGCTCATGCCTTCATCAACGTAGATCGTAGAAACTTTAAGGTCGTCTACATCTAAACTGTTATTGTGTTCAGCGTTTGCAATTGCAGACTCTAACGCTTTCTTAACTAGGACTGCAGCTTTTTTGTTGCTGAAGTTCAAAATGTTAAGTGCGTGCGCAACAGATTTGCCGCGGATAAGATCTGCAACCAAACGAGCTTTTTGTGCCGAGATAGCGGCACCGCGTAATTTAGCAGTTACTTCCATCATAGCACCTATTAACGTTTAGATTTCTTGTCAACACCGTGACCACGGTAGGTACGAGTCGGTGCAAATTCACCAAGCTTGTGTCCAACCATATGTTCAGAGATGATCACTGGAACATGGTTACGGCCATTGTGTACAGAAATTGTTAAACCAACAAAATCCGGGAGGATCATCGAACGACGCGACCAAGTTTTGATCGGCTTACGGTTATTAGCCGCGATAGCCGCTTCAACCTTAGCGAACAAGTGCGCATCGACGAATGGGCCTTTTTTCAGAGAACGAGGCATTGTCAGATTCCTTTACTTGTTACTTAACGCGACGGTCGCGAATAATCATCTTAGTCGTACGCTTGTTGGTACGTGTCTTGTACCCTTTAGCTTTTTGACCCCATGGGCTTACAGGTTGAATACCTTTGCTACGACCTTCACCACCACCGTGCGGGTGATCTACCGGGTTCATCGCCATACCACGAACGGTAGGACGAACGCCACGCCAGCGCGCTGCACCAGCTTTACCCAATGAACGAAGGTTGCTTTCTGAGTTAGATACTTCACCTAACACAGCGCGACATTCAACGTGTACTTTACGCATCTCACCTGAACGAAGACGGATGATAGCGTATGAACCGTCACGACCCAACAATTGAGCAGATGTACCAGCAGAACGTACTAACTGTGCGCCTTTACCGATTTTAAGCTCGATGTTGTGAAGAGTAGAACCGATAGGCATGTTACGAAGTGGTAAGCAGTTACCTGGACGAATTGGAGCATCGTTACCAGATTGTACTGAATCACCAGCACGTAAACCTTTAGGCGCGATGATGTAGCGACGTTCACCGTCAGCATACTTCAACAACGCAATGTGCGCAGAACGGTTTGGATCGTATTCGATACGCTCAACTACAGCTGGGATGCCGTCTTTGTTACGTTTGAAGTCTACGATACGGTAGTGTTGCTTGTGACCGCCACCAACGTGACGAGTCGTAATGTGACCGTTGTTATTACGGCCGCCAGTACGTTTTTTAGCTTCAACTAGTGGAGCATAAGGAGCACCTTTGTGAAGATGGTCGTGAACGACTTTCTCTACAAAGCGACGTCCTGGAGACGTTGGCTTACATTTTTGAATAGGCATAGTTTTCGTCCTTATTCCGCTGCGCTTTCAGCGGCATCGCCCAAGTCAGCCATTTCTACATCTTGGCCAGCTTTCAGGGTGACGTATGCTTTTTTAACATCAGAACGACGTCCGATAGTTTTACCAAAGCGTTTAGTTTTACCTTTAGTGATCGTAGTGTTAACTTTAACAACTTGAACACCAAACAATTGCTCAACTGCTTTTTTGATTTCAAGTTTAGTTGCATCAGTAGCAACTTTAAAAACTTGAACACCAGCAGTTTCACCTAAAACTTGTGCTTTTTCTGAGAAAACAGGTCCTTGCAGGACTTGATATAAACGTTCGTTGTTCATCCGAGTTCTACCTCAATTTTCTTAGCAGCAGCTACAGACATAACAACTTTATCGAACGCGATCAAGCTAACAGGATCGATTGCAGTCGCATCAACCACATCTACGTGTGGAAGATTACGAGCAGCTAGATACAAGTTCTCATCAACAGCATCAGTAACGATCAATGCACGAGTCGCATTTAAGTCGTTAAGTTTTGCAAGCAATTCTTTAGTTTTTGGAGCTGCAACAGCAAACTCTTCAACTAAAACTAAGCGATCTTGACGAACAAGTTCAGCTAGGATGCATTGCATAGCACCGCGGTACATTTTACGGTTTACTTTTTGAGACCAGTCTTGTGGACGAGCAGCAAAAGTTTTACCACCGCCAACCCAGATTGGGCTACGAATAGAACCAGCACGAGCGCGGCCAGTACCTTTTTGACGGAATGGTTTTTTACCACCGCCAGAAACGTCTGCGCGTGATTTTTGAGCTTTAGAACCTTGACGACCACCAGCTAGGTAAGCTGTAACAACTTGGTGTACAAGAGCTTCATTAAATTCACGACCGAACGCAACTTCTGATAATTCAACAGCAGAGCCGGAAACAGTATTTAAATTCACGTTATTTCCCCTCAGGCCTTGATCGTAGGACGAACAGTTACGTCGCCACCAGTAGCACCAGGAACCGCGCCTTTAACTACTAGAACTGAACGTTCAGTGTCGATAGCAACGATTTCAAGACCCTGTGTAGTTACGCGTTCAGCACCTAAATGGCCAGCCATTTTTTTGCCTTTGAACACGCGACCAGGAGTCTGGTTTTGACCTGTAGAACCTAGAACACGGTGAGAAACAGAGTTACCGTGAGTAGCATCTTGAGTACGGAAATTCCAACGCTTAACACCACCTTGGAAACCTTTACCTTTAGAAGTACCAGTTACGTCAACGATTTGACCTACTTGGAACAACTCAACAGTAAGCGTACCACCAACTTCACGACCTTCAAGCTCAGCTTCTGAAACGCGGAATTCTTGAACCAGACGACCAGCAGCAACACCCGCTTTAGCAAAGTGACCTTTCTGAGCGTTAGTTACGCGAGATTCGCGACGTTCACCAGTAGTGATTTGAATCGCTTGATAACCATCAGTTTCAAGCGTTTTGATTTGAGTGATGCGGTTAGGATCAACCTCAATCACTGTAACAGGCACAGAAACACCAGCATCTGTAAAGATACGTGTCATACCGCACTTGCGACCGACTAAACCAATAGCCATGTGCATAAACCTCTAAAAAAGCGGCCTAATTAACTTAGAGCGTTAATTAACCCGAAAGCCTTAACCCAATGCGATCTGTACATCAACACCAGCTGCAAGATCTAACTTCATCAATGCATCTACAGTTTTGTCTGTAGGTTGAACGATGTCGATCAAACGCTTGTAAGTACGGATTTCGTACTGGTCACGCGCGTCTTTGTTTACGTGTGGTGATGTTAAAACGTTAAAACGTTCAATGCGTGTAGGCATTGGAATTGGACCACAAACTTGTGCGCCAGTACGTTTTGCTGTTTCTACGATTTCTTGAGCTGATTGATCAATTAGACGGTGATCAAAAGACTTAAGACGGATACGAATTCTCTGGTTAGACATACCAGTAAACTCCAAGCCAAATATATAAAGAATCACTCTTGACGCATCTCACCCCACTAATTTTTGAGGTAAGTGTCAAGAGCAGTGAATTATCACTAAGGTCATGATCGATGCCACGACTGTAACGATAGTTAACTACTTTCTTCGCAGTTAACATCCTTCCTATCGAAGGGTGGCTTATTATAGCCATTGTTTAATGCATAAGCAAATGCCTTTTATAGTTTTCGTCTGCAAATCAATTTGGTTGCTAAATCAAGAGTTTGTTTTTCACCCGTCAAGCTGATTTCTCTACCACATATTCGATTGCGCGATTTAGTATTTGATTTCCTTCAATAAAATTAGATTTTGGGCTTTTTCTGAGCTCATGCACAGGCTGCACATATTTTCCTGAAAATTTTAGCAACTCATCTTCATCTTCTAAAAACAGGGCCAAGGTTTCCGGGGTTATTTCTGGATGGAACTGGAAACCGAGAACATTTTTGCCTAATTGATACATCTGGTTGCGACAGGCTTCATTTTCTGCCAGATGTACTGCCCCTTTGGGAATTTCAAAGGTCTCGCTATGCCACTGCATGATCCGGAATTTCTCAGGCAAACTAAAACAGTCTGCTGGCACATTGGCCACTTTACTGACAGACATCCACCCCAGTTCCTGTTCTGGATTATAACTGACTGCTGCCCCCAAGGCATTGGCAATCAGCTGTCCGCCTAGACACAAACCAATCGCTGGCTTCCCCTGAGACAAGTAACGACGTAACCAGCGTTTTTCAATCTTTAACCACGGATAATTTGCTTCATCATTTACACTCATGGTCCCGCCCATAATAATGAGCAAATCTACTTCTTCTACTGCAGGTAGCGCTTCTATTTCCAAAGGACGATCCACAGGTAAAGCAAAGAATTCAGTCGCTGTAATTTGCGCCTGATGCTGCTTTAAAAATTCATGACAACTACCGTAACCTTCACCAGCAATATGCTGAAAATAATGTACTCGTAAATGCGACTTCATGCGCTCGAACCTGTTCTTGTATCTATATAGGCTAGGTTTTGCAAAAATGAAGCCAACTTTTTATTTTATGTGAGGTTTTTAAACAATTGATAACGCAAGTAGCGCTAAAGCAAAGATTCTCTTAAGCTAAAGCTGTTTTTGACTCCAGATATGAGCTGCAGCATGAAAAAAAATCCTCAAACCGCCCTGATTCATGCACCACGAAAGGCCCCTCAGTACATTTCGACGGTTCAACCTCCCCTCTATCGTGCATCAACCATTATTTTTAACAATACCGATGCCCTGTTTAATCGCCATTGGACCGATGATTATGACTATAGCTATGGCACACATGGTACCCCAACCACATTTACCTTAGGCGATAACATTGCCCAGCTCGAAGGTGGGCTCTATCACCTGCTTGCACCTAGCGGTTTATCTGCGATTAATCTCGTGAATTCCTGCTTTTTAAGTCAGGGAGAGGAAGTTTGGGTACCGGACAATATTTATGGCCCAAACATGGAGCATCTACGCAACCTGGAAACACGTTATGGCATTCAGGTACAAGTTTATAATCCATTATGCCTGGAAAGCTTTAATCCTTCAGATAAAGCCAAACTAATCTGGCTGGAAGCAGCTGGCTCAGTCACACTGGAATTTCCGGATTTAAATGGCCTCGTGAAGAAAGCTCAAGCACACAATATTCTGACTGCACTGGACAATACCTGGGGCGCGGGTCTGGCCTTTAATGCCTTTGATTTTGGTGATGAACACCTGAGTGTAGATTTATCCGTACATGCGCTGACCAAATATCCAAGCGGTGGTGGTGACATTCTGATGGGTTCAGTGGTCACGCGTGATAAAGAACTGCATCACAAACTGTTCCGCGCACATGCCATTCAAGGCATTGCTGTCTCAGGTGATGATGTTGCTCAGGTGCAACGTAGTCTTGCTTCCATGCAGCTGCGTTATGCCCATCAATCCAGTAGTGCACTCAACATTCTCACCTGGTTAAAACAGCAAGCGGAGTTTGTGCAGGTACTGCATCCAGCCGATCCGCATAGCGCAGGCCATCAATACTGGAAAGAAATTTGCAAGGAAGGTCATAGTGCCGGCCTGGTCAGTGTAATTTTTGACAGTAAATATGAACTGCAAGATATCCGCAATTTTTGTGACAGCTTAAAACTGTTTAAGCTTGGTTTTAGCTGGGGTGGTCCTGTTAGCCTGGTCATGCTATATAACTTAAAAGATATGCGTGTGCTTGAACATTCACATTTGAAAGAAGGCTTCCTAGTACGCTTCTGTATTGGTCTAGAACATCCGGAAGATCTGATTGAAGACATTCAACACGCACTACAAAACATGAAAAAAGTTAAAAATGAATAAATAACAATAGGAAATTATATGGGTACACCAATCGTAATCGCTAAAAAAACCGCCGATACCACCCAGGATATCGTGCTGCATTCTCAGCTTGCCAACCGCCATGGTCTGATTGCCGGTGCAACCGGTACTGGCAAGACCGTGACATTAAAGGTACTGGCAGAAAGTTTTTCCCGAATTGGTGTACCTGTATTCTTGGCCGATGCCAAGGGCGATGTTTCCAGCTTGGCGAAAGCTGGGGAAAGTAATCCCAAATTTGATGAACGCATTAAAAGCCTGAATATCGAGTCCATCCCTTTTTCAGCGTCGCCTGTGGTGTTCTGGGATTTATTTGGCGAGCAAGGCCATCCGATTCGCACCACCATTTCCGAGATTGGCCCTCTCCTTCTTGCCCGTATTTTGAATCTGAACGACACTCAGGAAGGTGTGCTCTCTGCCATTTTCCGTATTGCTGATGATCAGGGACTATTACTGATCGACTTTAAAGATCTAAAGGCCATGATTAGTTATGTCAGCGAACATGCCGCAGATTTTAAAGCGGACTATGGCAATCTGTCTCCTGCCAGTCTGGGCGCGATTCAACGCAATCTGCTTGCCTTGGCTGATCAAGGTGGTGAGCAATTCTTTGGTGAACCAGCGCTGGATCTGATGGATTTTTTACAAACCGACAGTCAAGGTCATGGCAATATCAACTTGCTTGCTGCTGACAAGCTGATGAATACACCCAAGCTATATGCCACCTTCCTGCTGTGGATGCTTTCAGAGCTGTTTGAACAGTTACCGGAAGTCGGCGACCTGGATAAACCTAAACTGGTGTTCTTCTTTGATGAAGCCCATTTGCTATTTGATAATACTAGCCCTGCCTTGCAAGAAAAGATTGAACAGGTGGTGCGTTTGATTCGTTCTAAAGGTGTGGGGATTTACTTTATCACCCAGAATCCACTCGATTTACCAGAAAGAGTTTTAGGTCAACTCGGCAATCGGGTTCAGCATGCTTTACGTGCTTTTACCCCTAAAGACCAAAAAGCGGTAAAAACGGCGGCAGATACTTTTCGAGCTAATCCAGAATTTAAAGTTCAGGATGCTATTACCGAACTGGCTGTCGGTGAAGCACTGATTAGCTGTCTGGATGAAAAAGGCACACCGCAAATTGTAGAACGCGGCTGGGTGATGCCGCCACACTCCTCTTTTACCCCCATTTCTCCTGAAGAACGCAAAACTTTAATGCAACAAAGCATTGTGGCTGGGATTTATGAACAGCAAGTTGATCGTGACAGTGCGCATGAAATACTGCAAAACAAAGTCACTGAACGCCAGCAACAGCTTCAGGCTGCGGAACTTGCCAAACAGCAAGCCAAAGAACAAGAAGCGTATGCCAAACAAGTCGCAAAAGAGCAGGAAACATTTGCTAAGCAGCAAGCCCGCGAACAGGAACGTCTTGCACGCGAACAGCAGAAAGAAGCTGAACGTGCAGCGAAACAGCGTGAAAAGTTCACCCAAGACATTGTTGGCACCTTTGCCAAAAGTGCCGCACGCACTTTGGGTAGCACTACCGGCCAGAAAATTGTCCGTGGTTTATTAGGGTCATTATTTGGTAAGAGATAACCCTCCTTTCTCCGATTATTTTCTTTATTTTTATGGGATATTTTAATATCCCATAATTTTTTCATGGTTTTTACTTAAAGATGTATTGTGAATATATCTTTAAAGATGTATTTTAAATACATCTTATAAATAACAGCCATGAGAGATCTGCTATGACTCCACAGCAAATTGACCTAGTAAAAGCTACAGTACCTGTGCTTCGTGAAAATGGGGTTGCTTTAACCGGTTATTTTTACAACCGGATGTTAAACAATAACCCTGATCTAAAAGAAACCTTCAACATGGGTCACCAGCGTAGCGGTGCTCAGGCGCAAGCCTTGGCAGGTGCAGTTTTAGCATATGCTGAAAATATCGAAGATCCTTCTGTGTTATTACCTGTGGTTGAACTCATTGCGCATAAACATGTCAGCTTAAATATTAAAGCACCTGATTACGGCATTGTTGGGGAAAACCTGCTGCATTCAATCAGTGAAGTACTCAATATTTCTATGGATGATCCACTGATTGATGCGTGGGCTACTGCATATGGACAATTAGCAGACCTGTTCATTGCGACTGAAAAAGCGATTTATGATCAACATGAACAGACTAAAGGTAGCTGGTTAGGCTGGCGCAATTTCAAGATTGCCAAAAAAGTAATAGAAAGCGAAGAGATCACTTCGTTCTACCTGGCACCAGTCGATGGCGGACCATTACCGAAGTATGAAGCAGGTCAGTATATTTCTGTACGTGTGTTTGTGCCTGAACTGAATTTGAGACAACCACGTCAATATACGCTTTCAACTTGTCCTCAAGATGAATACCTGCGTATTTCAGTGAAGCGTGAAGATCAAAAAGGTGATTTGGTTCCAGGCTGGGTATCTAATACTTTACATAGCTTGGCAGAAGGCTCAGAAATTGAAGTGTCTGCACCAACAGGTAATTTCTACTTGATTGATCCAAACAAACGTAATGTATTCGTCAGTGGGGGTGTGGGCTTAACTCCAATGGTAGCCATGTTAAATCAGTTGGTAACTCTGGATATGCCACAACCTGTGACTTTCATTCATGCCTGCCGTAGCAAACAGGTGCATGCCATGAAACAGCACATTCATGATTTGAAAGCCAAATATCCACGTTTAAGCACGCTGACTGCTTACGAATTCCCGCACCAAGGTGACAAACTGGGTGAAGACTATGATGTAGCAGGCCGTCTGGATCTGAGTACAGTTGATCGTGCTTTATTACCAGAAAATGCTGATTACTATCTATGTGGCCCAATGCCATTTATGGCAGAACAACACAAAGCGCTGGTTGCACGAGGCATTCCTGCTGAGAATATTCACAGTGAAGCCTTTGGTACTGGTGGCGTTCGCCACTAAGCAGTCAGCTTAAACTGAAATCAAGCAAGGGCTAGTCTGGCTGTGTTAGACTAGCCCTGCTTTGTATAAAAACTCTAGATTTATAATGCAGTTAAATAAATTTACCGATTACGCCTTACGGATTCTCATGTACATCGCTCAGCCGAAAGAAATGCCGTATACCATTGCGGAACTCGCGAATGAGCTGCAGGTGTCAGAGAACCATGCCATGAAAATCGTACATTTTATGGCAAAGCAGGACTGGCTCATCACTACTCGTGGGCGAGGCGGCGGCATTCGCATGAATCCGCTCACCTTAAAAATACCATTAGGTCAAATCGTGCGTATCCTGCAACAGGATAGCCAAGTGGTAGAATGCAATACCCCACCCTGTGTGCTGCGTAAAAATTGTGGTTTAAAAGGCATTTTAGATGATGCCGTAGAGCAGTTTTATGCCAGCCTGGATCAATATACGCTCAGTGAAGTGGTAACACCACTGCAAGGTCATTACAGCATCCAGTCACCAATCGGCCTGATCAATCTTTAGTTTTCACTTTCTGCTTACCAAGTCTTGCATTGAAAGTTCGCTTGCCCAAGCGACTTCCTTTATAATAGCTGCTTGTAAATTTAAGTTTGAAGTTGAGCCATGCACCACAGCAGAGGAAAATCGAAAAACAGTAAGGCAGCTGCTGCCCCAAAGCAAAAGATTAGCTATACCAAAAAAGTCGATCCTGCGATTACTGAATACTCTGTGCGCTCGCTCAATTGGCTGCGCAAAGCTGAATTTTTAATGAGTGCACCCAAACTTAATCTGTGTGTTGAAGATACAGGTTATGAAGTGGCATTCGCCGGTCGCTCCAATGCAGGTAAATCCAGTGCCATCAATGCGCTGACCAATCAGAAACAATTGGCACGTGCTTCGAAAAGACCGGGCCGTACCCAGATGATTAACTTCTTCAGCCTCGGCAATCCAGACCAGCGTCTGGTTGACTTACCCGGTTATGGTTATGCAGCTGTACCTGAAAAAATGAAACTGGTCTGGCAGAAAGAACTAGAAAATTACCTGATTCACCGTAAGAGCTTGCAAGGTCTGGTGCTGTTGATGGATATCCGTCATCCACTACAACACTTTGATGTGATGATGCTGGAATGGGCCTATTCACGTCACCTGTTCGTGCATGTCTTGTTGACCAAATCAGACAAGCTGAATCGTGGTCCTGCGTCCAAAGCCCTACAGGAAGTCAAAGCAACATTAAATAAAATGAAGCTAAACTTCTCGATTCAATTGTTCTCCTCTTTAAATAAAGAAGGTCTGGAAGAACTGGCAAGCGTGATGGCCGGTCGTCTGAACTTTACTCTGGATCAACCAACGGAATTTGATCTGGATAGTATTCCTGAAGCATCAATCCATGATTTAAACGAAGCTGATGAACCGATTGAATCTGTTGAGCTAGAAGATGACACTGACTCAGACCAAGATCATGAAATCACTGCAAGTGAATTAAACAATCTGGATGAGCCGGTTGAAGCTGATCAACCAGAGATTGTTGAACAAGAACAGCCAAAATAAGCCCGATGTGATCCAAGTGACAAAATAATGTCCCGTATTGCCTGCAGCAATTCGGGACATTATTTTCATACTGTATTGATCAAGCAGTGATGGATCCACCCCATGTCTTTACTCTCACGATTCAAAACAACAAAAATTGGCTCTTCAATTTCCTATTTTATCCAACCGCGCAAAGTTAAGTTTGAATGGCAGGCTACCCCGATTGACTGGATTCCAAATCAGCCTTTTGCCAGTTACTTTGTGAATGAAATTAATAATATTCTGCCGGCCGGTGAATTCTGGTTCTGTCGCCTGTATAACAAGGTTCTCGCTCAGATCACCGACGAAAAATTAAAGCATGATGTACAGGCTTTTATCCGTCAGGAAGCCATGCATGCTCAGGCACATAATTCGGCCAATAAAGAGTATCTATCTGAACGCCAGATTGATATCCAGCGCAATCTGGACATTATGGATTTCCTGTTCAATCAATTGCTGGCCGATCAGCCGCTTGGTCTGAAAATTCCTAAAATCGCAGAACATCAATGGGATCTGTTCCGGCTTGGTATCGTCGCGACTGTAGAGCATATGACCTGTGTCCTTGGAAAATATGCGCTCTATAACACCGAATGGGAACGGCTTGGTGCTGATACAAATATGCTAGATCTGGTGAAATGGCATGGCGCAGAAGAAATTGAGCATCGCAGTGTGGCATTTGACTTATATCGTCATCTTGGTGGCGGATATATTGCCCGCTACTATTTAAGTGTGGTGGTGATTATTGGAGTGATTGGTCTGTGGGTCGACGGTGCAGCACACTTGTTAGCACAAGACCCTCGCTTTAAGCAGCTGAAACCCACGGTGTATAAACCCTGGATCTGGAAAGAATGGTTGCGTATTTCACAGCAGGACAATCGTTTGTTACCGAATCCCCTATGGCTGGTTTCTCAGCAGCTCGGCTACCTGATGCCATGGTATGACCCGGTGCATGAAGGCAGTACCGATGATGCACTGTATTATCTTGAGCATTCCCCTGCGGCCAAACGGGCAGGTTTAAAAGTCGCCTGAGCTCTCCTCTTATTACAATTTCTAACAGCAGGGATCATTTCCCTGCTTTTTATTTGACCTAAGATAAAGCTACAGACATGACCCTAAGGATAAGCTCATGCAAGCACGGATTTCAGTGATTACACTCGGTGTTCGCGACCTGGAGGCTGCACTACGCTTTTATTATGATGGGCTGGGCTTTCCCAGTAAAGGCATTGTTGGCAAAGAATTTGAATATGGCGCAGTCGCATTTATTGAACTACAGGCTGGATTAAAACTGGCTTTATGGCCGCAAAGCAGCATCCAGCATGATACCGGACTCGAACCGAGCCCAATGTGTCCCACTCAAATGACCTTGGGACACAATGTGTATAGCCCATTAGATGTCGATCAGGTCATGACTCAGGCTGAAAAAGCTGGAGCCAAGATTGTGAAAGCTGCACAGGCCAGATTTTATGGCGGCTATGCAGGCTATTTTCAGGATCCAGATGGACATCTGTGGGAGGTGGTTTTCAATCCTCAACTAGAGATGGACTGATCCAGCTGCGGTTCACGGGTATGTCGGTCAACCACGACACTGATCATCATATCACCCTGCACATTCACCACAGTCCTGACCGTATCGAGCAGTCGGTCAATCGGCAACAGGATCGCAATGGCTTCTGCCGGTAGACCCACTGATTGCAGTACCATGATCATAGTCACCATCCCGGCACTTGGAATACCCGGTGCGCCTAAAGATGCAATCATTGCTGTGGCACACACGACCAATTGCTGCCCTAACGTCAGATCAAGTCCCATGAGGTTGGCAATAAATAAAGCTGCTGCGGCTTCATACAGTGCCGTACCATCCATGTTCAGCTGAGTCCCAAGCGGAATGACAAAGCCTGCCGTATGTGGACGTACTCCCAGATTTTCCTGGGCACATTTCATAGATAATGGCATGGTTGCAGAACTGGAACTGGTCGCAAAAGCGGTAATCAAGGCTGCGCGAGTGCCTTTGAAAAAGGTAATCGGGCTCATTTTCCCGAAGATCCACAACAATAATGGTAGAACTACCAGACCGTGGAAAATGGTGGTGCCCGTTACTACCGCAGCAAACTCTGCCAGACGGCTCAGTACCGAAATATCTTCAGTGGCAATCAGCTTGGCCAGTAGCGCAAAAATCCCGAATGGCGCCAGTTTCATGACCCAGCCAATCATCAGCATCATGATGTCAAAAAACTGCATACTGAGCTTACGCACCGTCCGAAACTTGTCTCCCCCTGCCACCAGTGCCACACCGACAAAGAGTGCAAAGACCACCACTGCCAGCACATTGCCATCGGCAAAGGCCTTAAACGGATTGATCAGGGTATTCTGAATAAAGTTGGTAAAGAATGAAGATGGCGTTAAAGTATCCAGAGTTTTATGCTGAGCCATGGCATCCTGGAACATTACTACATCGACACCCTTGCCTACATCAAACAGATGGGCACAAGCCAATCCCAAGATTAAAGCCAGGGTGGTCGTGGTGACACAGCATGCCAAGGTAATTTTCCAGGTTCGGCTCAGCTGACCACCAGCTTGCAGATTCGATACTCCAACCACAATCGAGCTAAAGATCAGTGGAACCAGCAACATCTTTAGCAAACCAATAAAGATGCTGCTCATGATACCCAGACCATACAGGCTGAGCTCTTCAAACGTGGTTTGCGGGAAAAGATTTAATAAAAAACCAAATAGGACACCCAATACTGCGGCAACTAGAATCTGCGTATTTAAGCTCATCTTCATGGACATTTTAATATTGAACTTATCCGGCACTATGCCATGCAAGTTTCGGATAATCGAGTAAAATTTTATAAACGCTTTGCAGCAAAATATCTTTTATTATTCATTTAATCCATATGGTGATGTACCAAATTTTGGCACGCAATGTGCTTAATCAGTGCAATAAGCTGGTTTTATACAAAGGAAATACACGTTCATGAAAAAAATGATCATTGCTGTTGCACTCATTTGCAGCATCGGGCAGGTTTTTGCACATTCTTCGGGCGGTAAAGAACAGCAAGGCTGCCATAAGCATTCAAGCAATGATGTGCCACATTGCCACTAACTTCAAATCACATCCATAAAAAAGCCGGAACTCTAATCCGGCTTTTTTATTTTGAATCTTACTGGGTTTCAATTTCCCGCAGACGGATCAGACCTTCCTGGGTTGTACTACAGACCAGTTCTCCATTCTGCCACATACGACCGAAGTTCAGACCACGTGAGCTGGCACTCACTGTCGCATCCATATCATAAAGCATCCATTCATCGGCCCGGAATGGCTTATGGAAATACATGGCATGGTCGATGCTGGCACATTGTAGGTTTGGTGAAATATAGCTCAGACCATGTGGACGCAATGCTGTCGTCATCAAGGTAAAGTCTGAGTAGAAGGCAGCAATCGCCTGATGCAGCGAAACCTCATCAACTTCCGGAGCGACTTGGCCATGGGTACGGATATAGTGCGCATAATTTGGCGCTTCCGGTTGCGGCTGGAATGGATTCACCGGCATCACAGGACGAATTTCTACATGGCGATCACGCATAAATGAAGCACGGACATTTTCCGGTACGAATTCAACAATCTGATGCTTCAGTTCTGCCTCATTTTTCAGGCTGTCAACTGAGGGATATTCTGGTTCAGAAATCTGATAGTTCAAGCCTTCTTCTGGTTCGGCAAAAGACACCATACACATAAAGATAGTACGGCCATGCTGAATCGCACGCACCTGACGACTGGCAAAACTCTTGCCATCACGGATACGATCTACTTCATAGATAATCGGTGCATTGACATCTCCTCCAAACAGGAAATAGGCATGCAATGAATGTGCTGGACGATCAGTCGTATACGATGCAGCACGCAAAGCCTGTCCTAATACCTGCCCACCGAATACGCGCTTGCCTACCAGGTTACGGCTAATTCCACGGAAAATATTCTCTTCCAGCTTTTCCAGGCTAAGCAATTCAACCAGTTCTTGTGTTAAGACATTCATAGGCAACCTATACGATGTTCGGGATATCCAACATTGGAAAAATAACAATGTGCTTCATTTCTGGTAATATTCTGCCATAAATTCTGAGTAAATCCCTAGAGATTGACTGACTGGCCTGTCATTCCCTTAATGGACGTTTCGCTAAAAAAAACGTTTTTTCACGTTAAAATCAAAGAACTTTTGTAGAATTTGTTAGAAAATGACATATTGTTTTCAAATACAATCTATCAAAATAGATCCCCCTCAGAAATCCTGTGGTTCTGGTCAGTAAAATTAGGAGTAGGTATGTCCAAGAGTGGCTTTGGTCAAATGTATCGCAAGCTTTCAAGTAAGATGCTTGAACTTGTGGTTACCCCGCATGTACTTGGGGAAGTACCAACGGAAGTCCCTGCTCCAGCGGCTGACCAGCAAGATCAGAAAAAGATTGTCTGTTATGTTCTGCAAAACCATTCTCGCAGTAATGCGCTGGTGGTAGATGGTGAAACCCGTCGTCTCAAATTGCCTGCTGCACTTGATCCAATGGATTTAGGTACGCGCCGGGAAAAAGCTTCGGTATTGTTCCTGCAATATCATGATGAAAGCAATCTGCTGAGCTCGCCGCCCCATGCTTTTCCACCACGTCTGCTGCGTCTGATTGAAGCACTGGAACAGAATCCAGAACTGGATGTAGAACTGATTCCGGTGACCGTGCTATGGGGTCGTGAGCCAGAGAAAGAAGATTCCTGGTTCAAATTGTTATTTACCGATACCTGGTCAACACCAAGCAAGATGAAACAGCTGGTGAATATTGGTCTGCATGGTCGTCAGTCTTATCTGGAGTTCCATGAAGCACAGTCTCTGCGTGCACTCATTGATCATGCCAAAGTGACACATCCGAACCTGTCTCCAGCAACTTATATTGTCAGCACCTTGAATGACTATCTGGATGCCCAACGAGAAGTAGTGCTGGGACCTGACCTTTCAGATCGCCGTAATGTGATGCAGGGTCTGATCAAATCTCCAGATGTGCAGGCGGCTATCCGTAATGAAAGTATCCGCAGCAAGATCAGTGTGGATGAAGCTGAACGCCGTGCCATTGGTTATTTAAATGAAATCGTATCAGATTACTCCAACTCAACCGTACGTTTTGCCGATAAGGCCCTGACCCGTCTCTGGACTCAGCTCTATGACGGCATTGATGTACATAACTTCAGTACGGTACGTGAACTGGCGAAAGACTATGAAATTGTCTATGCACCATGTCACCGTAGTCATATCGACTACCTGTTATTGTCTTATGTGATTTATCGTCGTGGTTTGATGGTGCCGTACATCGCAGCGGGTGATAACCTGAACATGCCATTTGTTGGTCAGATCTTGCGTGGCGGTGGTGCCTTCTTTATCCGCCGTACTTTCCGCGGTAATGCACTCTATACGACAGTTTTCAAAGAATATCTGTATAGCGTTCTGTCACGTAATACTCCACTGGAATACTTTATTGAAGGTGGCCGTTCACGTACCGGCCGTCTGTTGCCACCGAAAACCGGTATGCTGGCAATGACCGTGCATGGTCATTTGCGTGGCAAAGCGAAGCCTATCGTATTTGTACCCACCTATATCGGCTATGAACGTCTGATGGAAGGTGCAACTTATGTAGGTGAAATGAACGGTAAGGAAAAAGAAGCAGAATCTATTTTTGGCATTCTAAAAACCTTGCGCAAGATTGAACGTATTTTCGGTAAGGTACATCTGAATTTTGGTGAACCCGTCTTTCTGGATGACATGCTGAAACAGCATGGTGCAGATGAAATCAAGATTGAAAAAAATGATGATCCAATCCCGCCAGCAGTATCTGAAGCAGTAAATAGTTCTGCACAGGCGATTCTGGAAAATATTAACCGTGCAGCCGTCATTAACCCGGTATCCCTGCTGTCACTCATTTTATTAGCAACACCAAAACACACACTGGATGAGGCGATTTGTATCAAACAGTTAGATACTTATCGTAATCTGCTGACGTCTTTGCCATATGATGAACGTATGCAAGTGACGCCGTTATCAGGGAAAGAAATCATTGCCTATGCAATGAAGTTGAAACTGATCAAACGCGTCAATCATGTGCTGGGCAATATTATCGCCATCGAAGATAATCAGGCGATTTTACTGACCTATTTCCGCAACAATATTGTGCATGCCTTTGTATTACCATCACTGGTAGCCGCCCTGGTAAATCATAATGGTATTATTCGCCGTGATGATCTGGTGAATATCAGCAGCACGCTGTATCCATTCCTGAAAGCTGAACTGTTCCTGAAATGGCATGAAGATGAAATCAAGGTACCAGTAAACGCTTATATTGATGCTTTGATTGCAGCGAAGTTAATTGCACAGGATGGTGAAAATTTGGTGGCACCTACACCAAACAGCGAAGCGCATCATCAGCTAGAAGTTTTGGCTGCACCTGTCATGCAAAGTATCGAGCGCTATTACATGACGCTGGCACTGATCACCCAGCGTGGTTCAGGCAATATCTCCACCCGTCAGGTTGAAGAATTAAGCCATCTGGTAGGTCAGCGTTTGTCTGTACTGTATGAATTCAATTCACCAGAATTCTTTGATAAGGCACTGTTCCAAAGCTTTATCAAAACGCTAACTCAAAAAGGTTATATCAGTACTAATGAAGACAATGCGATTGTCTTTGATGAAAGCTTCAAAAATATCGCTCAGTATGCGGATCTGGTACTGGATGAAGTAAAGCTGCAAATGCTTCATAACCTTACAGCCTTTACGGATGAAGAATTGAAAGAAGCTTTGGATGCCTTGGCAGCTGAACAAGCCAAGAAGCGTGCGAAACGGAAGAAAAAGTAAGATTATTTAAGCGCCCTCTCCCTCTGGGATGAGAAGCATTGCTTCGCAAGAGGGATGAGAGAAAATGTTTAAAAACTTACCTCTCCCTAACCCTCTCCTAAAAGGAGAGGGAACCCAACTTTATTCAAGATGAGTGAATAACTTCATCAATTCCAAATAATCCTGAAAACAATCTTGATGCTTTAACTCATATCCCATTTTTTGCATACGGGTAGCATATAGTTTCTTCCCCGTCACCTGCTCACTTTCTACCTTTAATAAAGGCAATCTCATCTGCTGCTGAAACCATTGCAGAACTTCATGCAACAGTTGTGGCTGGTTATTGGTCAAAATATATGAAGATTCAAGATGTTCCACGTGAATCATCTCAGCCATAAAACGTGACAAGTCTTCAATATGAATCCGATTCGACCAGTGCAGATTTGGATAACTGGACATAAATCGTGCCATTTTTTCCAAGCGTGCAACTGAAGCTCCATAAATCCCACTTGGGCGGATGATCGTACATTGGTCTGGATAAGCAGCTAAATAAATCTGCTCCATTTGATGCAGGACTTTGCCTTGCGGATCATTCGGATAAATTGCACTGTCATCATCCACCCGCTCTCCGGCATTCTCGCCATAGACCCGGGTGGACGACACGACAACCAGACGTTTTATCGGATGGGATTTTAGCGCAGTCACAATTGGACCGACTGAGTCCAGATAAGTCTGTTGATAAGCTTCGACCGTACTCTGGTCAGGACTGAGCAAGACGTAGACCCAGTCAATCGGTGCAAGGCTGCTTAAATCGAGTTGATGCACATACTGAACATGATGAGTGGCACAGGAATCTGTTTTCGCACTGCGACTGATTGTGCTAATTTGATGACCTTGCTCAAATAATTGTTTAGCTATGCGTGCGGATGTTTTACCATAACCGATAAATAAAATATGCATTCAGCACCAAATCACAAAACCTGGTTGAGGGGACATGGCTGCAGTCCATCAGTTACAAGGTGTCGGCAATGCCGCCGCCACATTACTTGAAAAATTAAATCTGTTCACAACTGATGATTTGCTCTTTCATCTGCCACGTGACTACGAAGACCGTAGCACGATCATTCCCATGAATCAATTGACTGTGGGACGTAGCTATTTGCTGGAAGGTATTGTCAAAGGCGTAGATTTTCCACCAGGTAAACGCAAGTCCATGGCCGTACTGCTGGATGATGATTGCGGTAAGGTGACGCTACGTTTCTATCATATCTATAAGGGCATTACCGACCGCTGCAAAGTTGGTGCAAGATTAAGAGTCTTTGGCGAAGTGCGTGTTGGTGCCCGTGGCCTGGAAATGTATCACCCCGAACTACAGGTCATTACTGAACATACCCCACTTCCACAGACACAACTTACCGCGATCTATCCGGCAACTGAAGGCCTGACCCAACCCAAGTTACGTGAATATATCAAACAGGCGCTCGCCCTACACAGTGATGATCTACCGGAATTGCTACCGGCTAAATTCAGCAATGGCTATGACCTGAAGCAGGCACTGGAATATATCCATCACCCTCCAGTCGATGCCAACATGTTGCAGCTGGCACAGGGTTCCCACCCCGCCCAGCAGCGTCTGATCTTTGAGGAACTGGTCGCGCATCAGATCAGTTTACTGACCCGCCGTGCCTTTATTCAGCAGATTGAAGCGCCTGCATTTTCACCAAGTAAGCGTTATGCCAAACAGTTGCTCGCGGGTCTACCTTTTGAAATGACGGGGGCGCAAAAACGTGTTTCACGAGAAGTTGCCCATGACATGAAAGGCAACAAACCGATGTTGCGTCTGGTACAGGGCGATGTCGGTGCAGGTAAAACACTGGTTGCTGGTGTGGCGGCCTGTCATGCTCTGGAAGAAGGCTGGCAAGTGGCCCTGATGGCACCAACCGAAATTCTAGCAGAACAGCATTATTTAAATTTTAAAAAATGGTTTGAGCCACTGGGACTGACTGTTTCATGGCTGTCTGGCAAGCAAAAGGGTAAAGCCCGTACTGCGGCAGAACAAAGCATTAAAGATGGCAGTGCCAATCTGGTGGTTGGCACCCATGCCTTGTTTCAGGAAAATGTCGAGTTTGCCAAATTGGGGCTGGTAATTATTGATGAACAGCATCGCTTTGGTGTGGATCAGCGTCTGGCTTTGCGCAATAAAGGGCTGGATGGTATGTCTCCACATCAACTGGTCATGACGGCGACACCAATTCCACGTACGCTCGCCATGTCTGCGTATGGTGATCTGGACACTTCAGTTATTGATGAACTGCCACCAGGTCGTACTCCGATCCAAACCGTCACTATCCCACTGGACCGCCGTGAAGAAGTACTCCAACGTATTGCCACCAACTGTGCTGAAGGTAAGCAGGCGTATTGGGTCTGTACTCTGGTCGAACAGTCAGAAATGTTAGATGCCCAAGCAGCAGAAGCCACTTTTGCCGAAATTAAGGAACGCTTCCCGGAAATCAATATCGGTCTGGTCCATGGCAAGATGAAGCCTGATGAAAAGCAGGCGGTGATGCAACAATTTAAAAATAATGAATTGCAGCTATTGATTGCCACGACCGTGATTGAGGTGGGTGTCGATGTACCGAATGCTTCTCTGATGGTGATTGAGAATGCTGAGCGTCTCGGACTCTCACAACTGCATCAGCTGCGTGGCCGTGTTGGTCGGGGTGCGAAAGCCAGTTTCTGTGTACTCCTGTATAAGCATCCTCTTTCTCAGAATGGTCAGGAACGTTTGCGTATCATGCGTGAAACCAATGACGGTTTTATCATCGCGGAAAAGGATCTGGAACTGCGTGGTCCAGGTGAACTGCTTGGCACCAAACAAACCGGAGATATGGGTTTCCGGGTAGCCAAGCTGGAACGGGATGACCACCTGCTTAATCAGGCACATTATGTGGCGCAGCAGATGTTAAAGGATTATCCGAAACAGGCCGATGCGTTATTAAAACGCTGGTTACCTGAGGCACCACGTTATGCCTATGTCTAAACTGATTCAGCAAGGCAAGCATTGGCTGGGCAAGTTACAACCCTGCCAGCTTTGTCACAACGATTATCAAACAATTCATTCAGTATGCCAGGATTGCTGGAACCAGCTACCCTGGGCACATCAGACCATCCAGCGCCAGGAAATGCAGGTACAGATTGCCTGCCATTATGACTATCCGATGGATCGTCTGATTCAGTTGTTCAAATATGAGCAGAAGCTTTATCTGGAAAACTTGTTAGCAGGCGCGCTTATCAGTTTAAAACTTCCCAAAGTTAGCGCAGTCGTCCCGATGCCAATCTCAACAGACAAATTGGTACAGCGCGGCTATAACCAGTCCTTACTGCTGGCTAAACAGGTCGCAAAGCATCTTCAAGTTCCAGTTTGGCAACCGGTGAGCCGGCTCAAACAGCATTCACAAAAAGGCTTAAGCCGCCTGGAACGGATTGAAGGTATTGAAGCACAATTTCAGATCAGTACATCATCAAAATTGCGTTATCGTAAGGTGCTGGTTATTGATGATGTGGTAACAACTGGTAGTTCAATTCGTGCACTTAATCAGAAGCTCGAAGAACTTGGCTGCCAGCAAATTTATACAGCCTGTGTCGCAGGTGCAAAGCTTTAAATTAAGCTTGGGCTAAAAGATTTGACTTCACCCATGGAATTACAATTTCTGTGGTTAACGGGGCCAGCGCTAAGTCTTGTTCATTGAGATCAATCCATTTCATCTCGGCAATCTCCGCCTCAATTTTGGGCATTTGATCCAGTTTGACCAGATATACATAACTGACCAGTTGGTGGTCGGGTTCATTCGCGGTCTTCGTTTCAAAACGACCAACAAATTGCTGCACTTCAGCCTGACAGCAGATTTCTTCCTGAATTTCACGAACAATCGTCACTTCAGGTGCTTCATTCGGTTCCAGCTTGCCACCCACCTGCATAAAGCAGCTGGTGCCTTTCTTACGCACAACCAATAATTGCTGTGCTTCATTCAGTACAATGCCGGCGGCAACAGTAATAACTTTCATAACAACTCAAATTTAAAAATGATCAATGGGCTTATTTCACGAGATCTTGCTGATCAACCATCCCCCATTTCGCTTGCGGTGGTTGATAATTCTCAAAAGCATCCAGAATTGTTTCAATTTCTTCACTGACAATGAGTTTCTCGGTAAAACGTGCCTTGGTAAAACCCTGTTCAGTCGTGTGCTGAATAAAATGAATCAAACCGGTATAGAAGTTTTCTGCATTTAAAAATGCACATGGCTTTTCATGAATACCGAGCTGTGCCCAGGTCCATTGCTCAAAGATTTCTTCCAGTGTTCCTACACCACCCGGTATCGCAATAAAACCATCTGCCAGTTCTGACATTTTGGTTTTGCGCTCGTGCATATTTTCAACAATATGCAGTTCAGTCAGACCAGGATGGGCCAGTTCACGGTCTACCAGCTGCTTTGGAATAACCCCAATCACTTGGCCGCCCGCAGCCAGAGTACTGTCCGCAACAATTCCCATCAAGCCTGAACGGCCACCACCATAAATCAGAGTTTGCTGTCTAGATGCCAGCGTCTGGCCGACTTTTTCAGCAATCTCGGTATAAACAGGTGCGATCCCCAGTGCGGAACCACAAAAAATTGCGATAGAATTCATCATTTTTCACCATTTAGTTCTAGCTGTATCGCAAGGAATCCCTGATCGAAGCTTTTTTTGAAAAAATAACTGTTCAATCAGTGTTTTTATTCAATTCCTTGTCTAAAATACACCCATTCCAATTTACATACTGCGCAAGGGAGAAAAGACAGCATGCTTGAAGCCTTTTATGCCACAGAGCGCGGTAGCCTAGAAGATGCCACTATTAATGGCGACTTTGATTTACATCAAGATTTGGTTTGGGTCGATCTGATTGCTCCTTCACAGGAAGAGCAGCAATGGATCATGGACGCTTATGAGCAAAATCTTCCTACCCTCAAATCATTAGAAGACATTTCATCCAGTGCCCGATTCTACCGCGATGATGACGGTATTTTGCATATCAGCACTTATTTTTTAACGAAAAATAAAAACTATCAGGTTGAAGAAGATACTGAAGATCAATCCAGCATTTTAGCCACGGTGCAAACCGTTGCCTTCATTCTGCATAAAGACCGGCTGTTTACCTTGCGTGGGGAAAAGCTGGTAGCGTTCCGTGCCTTTCGTGCTCGTGCGCGCCGCAATGATTATGAGATTGATTACAAGGATCCGACCTGGATTCTACTTGGCCTGCTTGAAGCCAAGCTGGATGAGCTGGCGGATATTCTGGAAGATGTGCACAAGGATCTGGAAAAATACTCAACCGAAGTCCTGAATAACCGCCATCGTGAACAGATTCTGGATCTGGATGACATGATTACCCGTCTGGCACAGCTCGAGGATATGCTTGGAAAAGCCCAGCTTTGTCTGATCGATTTACGCCGGGTACTGACCTTCCTGTCCCGTCCACGGGCGCTCGGTAGTCATATCTATGATGCGGACATTCGAGAGCTCAGTGAAGATGTACGCTCTCTGGTTGAGCATGATGCTTTCTTATTCCAGAAGGTGCGATTCCTGCTCGATACAACTTCCGGATTCATTAATACCGAACAGAATGACACGATCCGTCGATTCTCGATCTTGCCAAGTATGCTTGCGCCACCGATGCTGATTGCGAGTATTTATGGGATGAACACAGAAGTTCTGCCTTTTGCACATGGCACCACCAGCTTTATTATTGTCGGGCTGATTCTGGTCGCATTCTTCATTGGACCATTGATTTACTTTAGATGGAAGAAATGGATTTGAGCGAGCTTTGAGGCACTGCTTCAAAGCAAAGCGCAAGAAATCTCTGTATTTAACTTATATCTATTTAATCCCTCGTCAACTTCTCTCTAAAAAAGTGAAGAAAATTCCCCCTCCTTTTCCAGAGGAGGAGTTAGGTGAGGATTTTCACCCTCTCTCTTTAACTCTCCCTGAGGGAGAGAGAACTTGCAATCTATACTTAGATCTATTTGATTTTCATTATTTCTTAAAATCTAATCACAATAAAAAAGCACCTTTCGGTGCTTTTTCTCTCTACTGAATGATCTGTAAATCATTCTCCAGGTGACAGGACTGTATGATCTTCATCACTTTTGGAGGAACAGCTTTAAACTGCAATCCTTTGGCTTGTGGCGTCTGACGTAACCATCTGACCAATATCGCCAAAGCCAGAGTACTGCCACTTTCAAGCTCAGCCAGATTTACCACAATAGGAAAAACTGTCTGTGACTGAATTTCACGCAGCCCCTGTTCATAGTATTGCTGCGCATTGTTATAGTCGATTTTGCCTATAACATGCAGTTCCTGATTACTGAATCTGATCACAGCTCACCTATCTTATTTTTTCTTTTCAACCGCTGCTTCTGCATCTGGCTTGAAGTTTGCAATTGCTTTATCCAAGTTACCGCCATTACGTTTTACAGTCGCTGCAAACTGGTTACGGAACTGTAAACCTAGATCAATACCAGACACGTTGATATTACGGATTTTCCATTGTGAACCTTTATCGGCCAACTGGAAAGAAACCGGAATTTTCTCGCCATTATTATGGAAATCAATGGTTACAACTGGATTTTTGCTACCCGTGTCTTTGTACGGACGCATGGTATAAGACTGGTTGGTATATTTGGCAAATGCTGAACCATAATTTTCAGTCAGCGTTTCACGGAAATTACGTTCAAACTGAGCACGCTGTGCAGCAGAGCTATACTGATTAGTTGCATACGTTCCCATCACAATGCGGGTAAATGCTTGTGAATCGATATATGGATCAAGATTCTGACGAATAATAGTTTTCACCAGTGCCGGATTGCTCTGCAACTTGCTATGGTCTGCTTTCAGACGAGCCACCAGATTGTCTGCAACTTTCTTGATAAATGCAGGTGGTGCTTCAGCCGGTGCAGCGAAAACACTTCCCATCGCCATAGTAGATAGAATGCATGCTGCAAGGGTTTGCTTTACTAAAATATTCACTCAAATTTCCTCAATCATTATTCAACAAATGCAGGTTCTGCATCTGTAGCTTCAGAAGTTACTGCATCAGCAGATGCCTCCTGAGTTTCTGATGACTTACTGCCTGCTCCACCTGTCACGAATTTGGTAATTAAATCTTCAATTTCCATCGTGCCCTGGGTATTGGCAATCTGATCACCACGTTTCAAATAATTCAGACCGCCGCCTGGAATAATTTTCAAATACTTTTCACCCAGCAAACCATTGGTTGCTACCATAATGTAAGCATCTTCATCAATATTGGTAATGGATGTCATGTTGTCTAAGAGTTGCTTTTCCATTGCTTTTTGTTGCGCAGGTGCCGCAGCTTCATAGTCAGTGCTGTAACGTAACTCATCTAAGGCTTCTTGCTGTACTTTCTTTAACTGTTCAGCATTAAATGATGTCAGTGAACCATCTAGCGTCATATGTACAGTGGCTAATCGGGTGACTGGATCAAGTGTAATCGTATCGACCTGACCGACTTTCACACCGCTTAAAGCCACTTTGGCACGTGGCTTAATGCCATTTACATTTTCGAAAGTTGCTGTCATTTTATAGCTGTCGGCAATATTGGTTCCGACCAAACCACTGACACGCATTGCCAGGAAGAAAATTGCAATTCCAAACAAAATGACAAAAACACCAACGGCCAGCTCACTGGTACGTGATTTCATTAAACACCTCCGAACATGACCGCAGTCAACACGAAATCAAAACCTAAAACACACAACGATGAATACACCACAGTACGTGTTGTGGACGTTGCAATCCCTTCAGATGTCGGTTCACAGGCATAACCCTGATAGACCGCAATCCATGTACAAATCAATGCAAATACAAAACTTTTAATGATGGTACCGTTAAAGATATCCTTGTAGAACTGCACGGTACTTTCCATACCGCTCCAGTACGCACCTTCATCTGCGCCAAGGAAATCTACACCGACCATTTTACCGCCCATAATCCCTACGGCAGCAAAAATTACGGACAGCATTGGCAGACTGAAAATCCCCGCCCAAAGACGTGGTGAAATGACCCTTTTTAGCGGATCAACCCCAATCATCTCCATACTGGATAACTGTTCAGTGGCTTTCATCAGACCGATTTCGGCTGTCAATGCGGAACCGGCACGACCAGCAAACAAGAGCGCTGCCACAACCGGTGCCAGTTCGCGTAATAAGGTTAGAGCTACTGCGGTACCTAACATGGCTTCACTGCCAAAGGTCGCCAGAATGGTATACATCTGCAAACCGAGAACAGCACCAATAAACAGACCCGAAACTACGATGATCAGTAAAGAGAGCACCCCAACACGGTACATCTGGTAGACAAATAGCTTAAACCCCAGCCAGGTTGGCATCGAAATCAGAATTTGCAACAGCATCAAGGTCGCAACCCCAATCCCGCGCACACGTTCTATGACGCGTCTACCCAATAAGGCAATTGCATTCATGAACGCACCTCATCACTTAAATAAGCCGCATGACTAAACTGATAATCCACAGGTCCCTCAACGGAACCCGTCAGGAACTGCTGAACAAATGCAGAAGGATGTGCTTTTAATTCTTCAGGTGTACCTTCGCCCTGGATCTTTCCTTCTGCCACTACGTAAATGTAGTCCGCAATGGATAGAGTTTCTGCTACATCATGCGAAACGATAATTGTAGTCAGGTCTAATGCTTCACGCAGGGAACGAATCAGACGTGTTAATACACCCATCACGATCGGGTCTTGCCCGGCGAATGGTTCGTCATACATGATCAGCTCTGGGTCAAGTGCAATCGCACGTGCTAGAGCCACACGACGGTTCATACCACCAGATAATTCAGAGGGCATCATCTGCTCTGCACCGCGCAGACCGACAGATTCCAGCTTGAGTGCCACGATTTCTGCGATCAAGTGCTCAGGCAATTTGGTATGTGCACGAATCGGGAAAGCGACATTTTCATAAACACTCATATCTGTGAACAAAGCACCGCTCTGGAATAACATGCCCATACGTGCACGTGCAGCAAACAGCTCACTACGTGACATGCGTGCGATATCCTTGCCATCCAGCAACACCTGTCCTTGATCTGGCGTTAGCTGTCCGCCAATAAGACGCAATAATGTAGTTTTACCGGTACCAGAAGGTCCCATAATGGCAGTGATCTGACCACGTCGAATGTTCAGGCTGACATTCTCATAAATCACACGTTCGCCTCGCTTGAAGCTCAAACCTTTCACTTCTATGAGTGATTGAGTCTCAAACGCTGTTTGATTTTTCATAGCTAAGCGTTTTCCTGCATTTTTTCAGCATGCGTACTATAAAGGATTAACTCTCTAAATGTTACCTTTTGATCGGAATGTTACAATGGCAAAAAGGCAATATCTGAATGAAAAAAATGAGAAAGCATGATTTATTTTTATAATTTTATCGTCTGCTTATATGTTCAATAATCATTCAATTATAAAAATTATAGAGAAAGAGAATGATGTTACATAAGATCAGGATCAGCGCAATATAAGGCATAACAACCTCATGGATATAACGAGCCAAGTGTGATTTTTGAGGATTAGTTATCATAACCGATTCAAATTCAGGAATGGCACACACTTTACCTAAAACTTTAAAAAAATGCATGCATAAAAAACCAGCGTTACCGCTGGTTTTTTCTGGCCAGATTCAATTAGTCATTGAATTTGCGACGTGGACGGTCTTCACCGAACGAACGCTCACCACGTGGTTTGTCATCGAAGTTACGGCGTGGACGATCACCACCGAAATCACGTTTAGGACGGTCATCACCAAATGAACGTGCTGGACGGTCACCGAAACCACCTTCACGACGTGGCGCCGGACGATCACCGAAATCACGTTTAGGACGATCCCCAAAACCACCCTCACGACGTGGCGCCGGACGATCACCGAAATCACGTTTAGGACGGTCACCAAAAGAACCTTCACGACGTGGTTTGTAGTCTACGCGGTTGCCACGGTTGTCATCAGAACCTTCGAAACGAGGACGGTCGCCAAAATCACGTTTTGGACGGTCATCGAAAGAACGTTGCGGACGGTCACCGAAACCACCTTCACGACGTGGAGCTGGACGATCACCGAAGTCACGTTTAGGACGATCACCGAAACCGCCTTCACGACGTGGACGATCGCTGTTGAAGTCACGACGTGGGCGATCTTCGCCACCGAACGCAGGACGTTCGCCACGAGGTTTGTCATCAAAGCTACGACGTGGACGGTCATCACCACCATCACGACGTTTGAAGTTACCTTCACCTTCGAAACGACGACCACCGCCGAAGCCACCACGGCCGCCACGACCGCCATCACGACCACGACCACGACCAGCGCCATCACGGCTACCGCGTGCAGGAGGTGGAGATGGCTCAAGACCTTCGATTTCAGATACTTCTAAACGAGCATCCAGGTAGTCTTCAAGCGCACGGATTTTACCGCGTTCACGGTAAGTCGCTAAAGTAATCGCTTTACCAGTACGGCCCGCACGACCTGTACGACCAATACGGTGTACATAGTCCTCGTTCTTCATTGGAAGACCGAAGTTGATGACGTGAGAGATTGTTGGTACGTCTAGACCACGTGCTGCAACGTCAGTTGCAACCAAGATTTTTGCACGACCTTCACGGATGCTGCGTAGACGACGGTTACGAACTGTCTGTGGCATTGCACCGTGAAGTGCTACTACTGATAGACCTGCTTCAGCAAGTTCTTCAGCCAGCATATCGGTATCTTCTTGCGTAGAAGCGAATACAACTGCCTGATCAACGTCTTCTTCGTTTAACCAGTGAGTCAGTAATTTTTTCTTGTGCTCAAAGCCATCAGTCCAGTGCAAAGTCTGAGTGATGTCAGTATTCGTAGAGTGACCAGTTTCGATCGCAATACGCTCTGGCTCATTCATCATACGTTCAGCAAGCGTGATGATACGCGGTGCAAATGTTGCAGAGAACATCAAAGTCTGTTTACGGTTCGCAGCCAAGTCACCGATTGCCTCTAGGTCTTCAGAGAAACCAAGGTCTAACATACGGTCAGCTTCGTCGACGATTAACGCATCAACTTTGTCCAGTTTAATCTGGCGACGGTTAACAAGATCAAGTAAACGACCTGGTGTCGCAACTACAACTTGTGCACCTTTTAATTGTTGGATTTGTTTACCAAATGGCATACCACCCATGATTGCAGCAATACGAACACCTTTCATGTGACGTACAAATGCAATCGCATCCTGACAAACCTGTTGTGCAAGTTCACGTGTTGGTGAAATTACCAGGATATTCGGTTGAGTTACCGCTTTCATGCGTTCTTTGAACGGAACGAAAGTATCTTCAGTTGCAAGGCCATTCAATGTAGGGAGAAGGAAGGCTGCAGTTTTACCAGAACCAGTCTGGCTTGACACTAGAAGGTCTTTACCTTCAAGCGCCGCAGGAATAGATAGTTCCTGTACAGGTGTAGGCGCAGTAAAGCCTAGTGCTTGTAAAGCTTGTTGTAAGGTTTCGTGTAGAGGAAAATCAGCAAAAGTTTTGCTCATAGAGTCTTTCACCCGGAAATTGGGTGCTCCATTAAAAATAAAGTCAAATGAACATCGACAAAAAGCGGTACAGCAATATACGCTGAAAATAAGAGATCATTCAGCGGCGATCCGAGTAACGACGATGTGATATAACGCACGCATGATTACGGCATAACCTGAAGGAATCGCTTTAGCGATTGGGGCGCGAGATATCGTCCTCTCTTTGGACCGCACGCGCATACACAATGATAAGAAGAGAAATGTTCAGGTAACGAACAGAAATTAAGTGCGTGCGCGGATTATAGCAGGATTTAAAATAATGTCATTAAGTTTTATTGTTATTTTGTATTAATCTAAAATTAGTTGATATTTTAACTATATTTAGCAGAAAAAAATATTATCCAGTCATAAAAAAGGCATCCCTTAGGATGCCTCTTATATGTTTTAAACCAAAATGTCTAAACCCGATTATTTAGCTGCCTCGCCCCATGCAGGAACAACTGCCTGCATTAAAGGTTTCAGCATTTTCATAGAGCAGGCAATGACCTGACCTTTTTCCATAGATTCGCTGCCACCACGTGCATCAACCACTGTACCGCCCGCTTCTTTCACAATCAGTTCACCAGCAGCGATATCCCAAGGTTTCAAACCAAGTTCAAAGTAACCATCTAAACGACCTGCCGCAACATAAGCCAGATCCAGCGCAGCAGAACCTGCACGGCGGTATTGAGCACCTGCCTCAGTAACGTTTAATAGTGATTCGAAATGGTTTTTCGCATAAGACACCACTTCACCGCCACGTTGAGCGCGGTAAGCATGACCGACTGCCAGGAAAGAATTCTGCAAGTTGTCTTTCACATTTACACGGATACGACGCTGGTTCAGCATCGCACCACGACCACGACTTGCAGAGAATAGCTCGTCTTTCACAGGGTCATAGATCACACCGTGTTGGGTTACGCCTTTGTGCTGAACAGCAATAGAGATACAGAAATGCGGGAAACCGTTGATGAAGTTCAGTGTACCGTCAAGAGGATCAATCACCCAACACCATTCAGCGTCGTGACCTTTACCTTCTTGCAAACCAAACTCTTCACCAAGGAAGCTGTGGTTTTTATAACTTTTACGCAGCGTATCGATAGTCAGTTGCTCTAGGTAACGGTCAACACGCGTTACAGGACCATCAATGCCTTTCTCTTCGACTTGTAGATCGAGTTTATGACGATTTTGATGCGCTTTTAAAAGCTCTTGACCAACTAATTGAGCCGCACGCGCAGCCATCACCACCATAGGTTCCATTGAACACCCACTACAAATTTGAAGATATTGATAAAGAATAATGCATAAAAGCCCCTACATTTTAGCAAATCTAAGGGCTTTTTGGGAAAAAATGTGTCTAAAATTTTGAAGACGTTGTTTCAGACTGGCTGGGTAAGTGAAGACCAGGCCTGATTCATTGACTTTTCAATGCCTTGAGCATCAAGTCCTGCCTGTTGCAGCATCTGTGCATGGGTCGCTTGCGCCATAAAGGTATCAGCAAGACCAAGATTTAAAATTGGTTTTACGATCTGCGCTTCAGCCAGATATTCATTGACTGCACTGCCCGCACCTGCCATCACTGCATGTTCTTCGACTGTCACGAACAGAGTGGTACTTGGCGCAATATCATCTAGCATTTGGGTATCCAGTGGTTTGATGAAACGCATATTCACCACACGTACTGCCACATCATGTTTTGCAGCAAAGGCTTGGGCTGCATCGATAGCGGCCTGCACTCGGCTACCAAATGCCAGTACAGAGATATAGTCATCATGCTGACCATTAAAGCTCGCTACGATTTCAGCCTGACCCATTGGTAATTCAACCATGTCTTGCTGAATCTCAACACCCAGACCACTCCCACGCGGATAACGTACTGCTGCCGGACCTTTATAGAGATACGCAGTATGTAGCATCTGGCGACATTCATTTTCGTCTTTTGGCGCCATGATCACCAGATTCGGAATGGTACGCATATAAGCATAGTCATATGCTCCGGCATGGGTCGGACCATCTTCACCAACCAGACCAGCACGATCGATAGCAAACGTCACATCCAGATTTTGTAGCGCCACATCATGTACTAACTGGTCATAACCACGTTGCAAAAACGTTGAATAGATCGCTACAACCGGCTTCAAACCTTCGCAAGCCATACCCGCTGCTAGCGTTACCGCATGCTGTTCTGCAATCGCGACATCAAAGAAACGCTCAGGATATTGCTTAGCAAATTCCACCATGCCTGAGCCTTCACACATGGCTGGGGTAATGGCCAGCAAGCGGTCATCTTTCGCCGCTTCATCACACAGCCACTGACCAAAGACATCAGAATATTTTGGTGCTGGATTTGCAGTAGATCCTGCATTTAAACGACTAATCGCATGATATTTAATTTGTTCTGCTTCTGCCGGAGCAAAGCCTTTGCCTTTTTTGGTATAGACATGAATCAGACGTGGACCTTTACGCTTTTTCAGTGCATTAAACACATGCACCAATTGACTCAGATCATGACCATCATAAGGACCAAAATAATCAAAACCAATCGCCTTAAACAGGTTATCGGCAGCATCAGTCGCTGCACAATGCAGACGTGAGTTATACACCCATTCTGGATGCGGCTGAACGAAAGCTTCACCCTCTTCAGTAATATTCACCGACTCACCACGTTCCCACAGTGCAGCGAGATGCTTGGCAAAACCGCCAGTGCTGCAGGAAATCGACATGTCATTATCATTCAGCACCACCATCAGATCTGCATTGTGCGCGACGGCGTCATTCATGGCTTCAAAGGCCATACCTGCCGTCATTGCACCATCACCAATAATGGACACCACTTCACATGGATTCTTTTGATAGCGACGCGCCAAGGCCATGCCCAAGCCTGCTGAAATCGCAGTAGAAGAATGCCCTACCCCGAAAGTATCAAATTCAGATTCATCACGCGCCGGGAATGCAGCCAAGCCATTTTTGGCACGAATCGTGGTTAATTGCTCACGACGACCGGTTAAGGCTTTATGCGGATATGCCTGATGACCTACATCCCAGATCAGGCGGTCGTCTGGCGTATTGAAGCAATAGTGCAAAGCTACAGTCAGCTCAATCACCCCCAGATTGGCACCAAAATGCCCACCACTTTGTCCTGCAGCATACAAAATGTACTGACGTAACTCATCGGCCACCTGCTCAAGCTGATTTTGCTCAAGTGAACGCAATTGCTCTGGATGATCGATCGCATCAAGCAACGGTGTTACAGGGCGTTGAGTTGGTATTTCTGTATACAGCATAAATGGCAAAGCCTTCAAAAGCCTGGCAAATCCTAAGCTAGGTCTGTCTATGGGGAGTCCCGATCATATAGTCGAATTGTAGCAGCTTCAATTGACTAAAGCTGTTAACGGCGCAATATTAAACAATGAGCTTGATCAGGGTAAAATTTGCAGAATACGATTATCCTGAATAATCTTACTGTTTATCAACTATTATCGTTCGCTTTATACAAAAAAGAAAATGTTCTCCAGAAAATCATCTATGCAACCCTACTAATGTCCAATCATTACGCTATACTTTGAGCAATTTCAGGATTTAACGGGTTCAGCTGTGCCTATCGAGTTTGTCGCAACATCAAGATTACCTACCGCTCATGGTGAATTTAAAATTACTGTTTTTCAAGACCCTAAGACTGGCGAAGAACATGTCGCGTTATCTAAAGGACTGGAAGAATCGAGTGATGAACCCGTGCTGGTGCGTGTACATTCTGAGTGTTTGACGGGTGATGCTTTTGCCTCACTGAAATGTGATTGTGGACCGCAACTTCAGGCGACACAAAAGCTGATTAATGAAGTCGGTCGTGGTGTGATTTTGTACTTGCGTCAGGAAGGCCGTGGGATTGGTTTGACCAATAAAATCCGAGCCTATGCTTTGCAGGATCAAGGTCATGACACCGTAGATGCCAACCTGATGCTAAACCTGCCAGCAGATGCACGCCAATACGATATGTGTAGCATCATGCTGGATCATTTAGGGGTAAAAGCTGTACGTTTGATTACCAATAACCCTACAAAAATCAATGCACTTAAAGACTTAGGTATTAATGTGGTGGATCGTGTACCTCTGACGGTTGGTCTAAATCCATTTAATGAACAGTATCTTAAGACCAAGCATGAACGTATGGCGCATCTGTATCGGAAGGATGATTTTTGATTTTTATTTAATCTCCCCTAACCCCTCTTTGAAAAAGAGGGGGAAACTCCTTCATTTAGTAAGAATCGGAAGCCTCCCTGAGTGAGACTTCAGTATTGCTTTAAGTCGAAGTGCAAGAAAGTGAGGTTTGGTGGGATTCTAAATCGTCATCGAAAAAATCCGGTTCTCCGGCATTTTACGTTTTAATCTCAGGTCAAAAGCCATACAGATATTACGTACAAAAGGTTTCCCTTTCTCCAAAATTGTGACTGATGAGTCTGCAATTTTAATTAACTGATCCTGTGACATTTCTTTGAGCTGTTCTAGTACTTCGTCAATTTCAGCAAATTGCATGTGCTCATCTGCCCAAGAAGTGGTGAAACTGCACATCAGATTCAGGATATGCTTACGGATGATTAAATCTTCCTGACTTAATACATGCCCTTTAACGACTGGAATCTCATTCTGTTCCAGACATTCATAATATTCTTCAATGGTTTTTACATTCTGGGCAAAGCTGTACCAGCTATCACTGATTGATGAAATCCCCAGTCCAATCATCACTTGCGTTTTGGAAGCTGTATAACCCATGAAGTTACGGTGTAAAGAACCCTCCTTAAAAGCCTGATACATGCTGTCACTTTCTAGCGCAAAATGATCCATGCCAATTTCATGGTAGCCATGTGCCAATAGTTTCTTCTTGCCTTCTTCATAGCACTGGCGCTTGATTTCATCTTTAGGCACATCGGCATCTTTAAAACCGCGCTGACCATTGCCCTTGATCCATGGCACATGCGCATAGCTATATAAGGCTAAACGGTCCGGCATTAAGGTATTAGTTTGACCAATGGTAGTCAGTACATCATCCAGGCTCTGGAATGGTAAGCCAAAGACCAGATCATGCGAAATCGAGGTATAACCTATTTCACGCGCCCATTCGGTGACCTGTTTGACATTTTCATAAGGCTGGATGCGGTGAATGGCTTTCTGCACAATTTCATTATAATCCTGCACGCCATAGCTGACCCGGCGGAAACCTAAGTCATACAAGCCTTGCAAATGTTCATAAGTGGTATTGTTCGGATGGCCTTCAAAACTGAATTCATGCTCAGACGCTATTTCGGCCTTAACCAAGATACCTTTAATCAGTTGAGTTAAGTGCTCAATCGAGAAAAAAGTCGGTGTACCACCACCAAGATGGATTTCCTTGATCATTGGCTTTTCTTCCAATAATTCACAGTACAGATCCCATTCCTTCAGCACCGCCTGAATATAGGGTTGCTCAACTTCATGCCGTTTGGTGACACGTTTATGGCATCCACAGAAAGTGCACAGGCTTTCACAAAATGGCAGATGGATATATAGACTGATGCCTTCTTTCTGATTCGATTCAGCAAAAGAGCGCTTTAAAGTCTGTTTCCACTGTTTCAGAGAAAAGTACTGTTCTTCCCAATACGGTACAGTTGGATAACTGGTATAGCGTGGACCTGGGACATTGTATTTTTGAATGAGGGAAGTAGCCTGAACCGACATAATATCCACCTATGACCATCGAAAATTCACCCAAGCATGGGCCATCTAAAGCTATTGTGTGGGGCTCGGAAAAAGAATTCAACCTAGCATCTCGGTCGGATTTAATACGCTACCTTGCTTTAATTTACTGTGAACACAAAGTCTTTTTAGATCATCAGTATCGGCAAATACATCTTAATTTTTATGCCATTTTATGCTTTGATGTAGAAAGTCTTTCTTTCTCCCCATGAGGGCTTTGATGCAGCATCCAACTTCTGCGGATATTCAACGGGTACGCGAATTCCTCCTCGACTTACAGGCGCGCATCTGTGCGGCTCTCGAACAACAAGAACGTACTGGTGGTGGCTCAGCTGAGTTTATCATTGATGACTGGGAACGACCTGAAGGTGGTGGTGGCCGTTCACGTGTGCTGCAAAATGGGACAGTAATTGAAAAAGGCGGGGTGATGTTCTCGCACATCAATATTTCTAAACTACCGGCTTCAGCCACTGAACGTCATCCACAAATTGCCGGAGCTAAGGCACAGGCGATGGGCGTCTCACTGGTGATCCATCCTAAAAATCCAAATGTGCCGACCTCACATGCCAATGTGCGCCTATTTGTTGCTGAAAAAGAAGGCCAAGATCCGATCTGGTGGTTTGGCGGTGGTTTTGACCTGACACCGTTCTATCCGAATGATGAAGATGTGCTTTCATGGCATCAGACGGCGCATGACCTGTGTGCGCCATTTGGCGAAGAAGTTTATGCACAGCATAAAAAATGGTGTGATGATTATTTCTACTTAAAGCACCGTGATGAACAGCGCGGTGTCGGTGGCCTGTTCTTTGATGACCTGAACCAATGGGATTTTGAAACCTGTTTTAAATACATGCAGGCGGTAGGCAATGGTTACTTAGATGCCATCATTCCGATTTTCCAGCGCAATCAGAACAAACCTTATAGCGAAGCACAGCGTGAGTTTCAACTGTATCGTCGTGGTCGTTATGTTGAATATAATCTGGTCTATGACCGTGGCACTTTGTTTGGCTTACAGACCGGTGGCCGGATCGAGTCCATTCTAGTGAGTCTGCCCCCACTCACTGGCTGGTCTTATCGTCCGGAATGGGCCGAAGGTTCACCAGAGAAACAACTCACCGATTATTATCTAAAGCCACGAGATTGGCTGCAAGAGTTAAAGAAGTAGGTGTACGCTTAACCAAAATGCTCTCACTTTGAGGGCATTTTTTATAAAACTGTTCCAATTATTTTTTGCTTACAATACCTCTAATTTTTTTCTCCTGAAAACTTCATGCAATTAATTCGTTCCCAAATTTACAAAACTAATTCTTCAAGAATATTAATTTGAACGAAAAATTTTCCTATAAACATTTAGAAACTTTTCTTTATATAAATAAGCAGAAATGTCCTCACTTCGTCACAAGCTCTGCTGTATAGTAAAATCTTAAAAAATATTGGGTAAAAATATATGCAGCTACGACATTTCAAAAGTCATGTGCTGATGATGTGGGTATTTCTGGCCGTTACAGTCAGTGCAATTACCACAACATTCTTAACCAAGGATCTTATCTTGGACAGTCTGGCAATCAGTGTCAGCATTATTATGATTATCGGTATTATCTTAAGTGGTGCCCTGCTTCTGACTGAACGCATTATTAAAACCTGTAACTCCTAAAATAAGCCCCTAGAATTAGACCTTTCAATACTTTAGTCCCTACCTGTTTTCACGTATATTGTTGAGCATTTCAGCACATGGACACTGTGAAATGAGCAAACAATTTGCTGTTGTTGGCAACCCGATTGAACAATCACGTTCTCCAGAATTGCATCATGCATTTGCCGCTAAAACCGGTATTGATCTCACCTATAGTAAACGTCTGGCTCCGCTGGATGGCTTTGAAGCCAATATTCAGGACTTCTTTGCCCAAGGCGGTATCGGTATGAATGTCACGGTCCCGTTTAAAGAACAAGCTTATGCTCAGTGTCAAGTGCTGACTGAACGCGCTCGTATTGCCGGTGCAGTAAATACACTATGGATGGAAAATGGCGTCCTGCATGGTGATAATACCGATGGTCAAGGTCTGGTTGAAGCTATTCGTGCTTTAGACTGGAACTTGGAAAATACCGATATTCTGATTATTGGCGCTGGTGGTGCGACTCGTGGGGTGATCTATCCACTGGTACAGGCAGGTGTGAAGAAAATTGTTATTGCTAATCGTACCCTCACCCGTGCCGAACAGCTGATTGCGGATTTAAAAGATGCAGTACCACAAGCTGAACTGCAAGCGATTGCTTTAACTGATCTGGCGGGTGATTTCGATATCATTATCAATGCAACTTCTGCCAGCTTGAGTGGTGATGCCTTAATCCTGCCGGAAGCACTGCAGTTTAAACACGCTTATGAAATGGCCTATGGCAAACCATCTACTTTTCTAGATCAAGCCCGTGCGCGTGGTGTTCCTAGCGCTGAAGGTTTTGGCATGCTGGTGGGTCAAGCGATTGAATCCTTCTCGATCTGGAATGGGGTCAAGCCACAGCTCAAAGATTTCCTTTAAGCCCGCTTAAGCTTTTAATATGGTTCAAGAGTCTCTACGGAGGCTCTTTTGCTTTTCCGACAGAAGGCAATATGCAAAGTAATAAGTGGATTTAATGACAGCACTTCTGTTTATTTTCAAACGATAACATTTGTGTACAATTCACCCAAAAAACCACCTAGACAAACAGAATAATTATCTATTAAAGTCGTCTCATATAAGTCTTTTTTATTTTTCATCTATTTATTATTAGTCCATATCCTTAACCTGAATCACCCTAATTTTTCTATCTACTCGATTCGCCTTTCTGACATTTTTATTTGCTTGCCTTATCAATGTATTTTTAGCTGCAATGTGAATAATCAAAGAATCGATACAGATAATCCAAAACTATTAATCAGGATTAAAACGCATGCCAGCATATAAAGCCCCGTTACGTGACATTCGCTTCCTTATGAATGAAGTGCTTGATTACCCTGCACATTACCAGACACTATCAAATGGTGAATATGCCGATGCTGATACCGTGGACATGATTCTGGAAGGTGCAGCAGATTTCTGTGAAAACGTACTTTCTCCATTGAATCAAAGTGGTGATCTGGAAGGCTGTCATTTTGAAAATGGTGAAGTCACTACGCCTAAAGGCTTCAAGGAAGCATACGAACAGTTCGTACAAGGCGGCTGGCAAGGTCTTTCTTATCCTGAAGAATTTGGCGGTCAAAACCTTCCACAATCTTTGAATCTGGTTAAGTCTGAAATGATGGGCACTGCAAACTGGTCATTCCAAATGTATCCAGGTTTAAGTGTCGGCTGTATCAATACCATTATGCAGTTTGGTTCAGATGAACAAAAAAATCTATACCTGCCTCACCTGGTAGCAGGTACATGGTCTGGCACCATGTGTTTGACTGAGCCGCAATGTGGTACCGACCTGGGGCAGGTAAAAACCAAAGCTGAGCCAAATGCAGATGGCACGTATGCCATTTCAGGTACCAAGATCTTCATCTCGGCGGGTGAACATGATCTGACTGAAAATATCATTCATATTGTACTTGCACGCCTGCCAGATGCACCTGCGGGCACTAAAGGTATTTCCCTGTTCATCGTACCGAAATTTATTCCGGCAGCTGATGGCGGCATTGGTGAACGCAATCCTGTCACTTGTGGTTCGATTGAACACAAAATGGGAATCCGTGCATCTGCAACAGCTGTACTGAACTTTGACAATGCGGTTGGTTACCTGATTGGTGAAAAGAATAAAGGTCTGCATGCAATGTTTACCTTTATGAATACGGCACGTATCGGTACTGCAATTCAGGGTATCTGCCATGCAGAACTGTCTTTCCAAGGTGCTCTGCCTTATGCCAAAGAACGTATGTCGATGCGTGCCCTTTCTGGCAAGAAAGATCCAGAAAAAGTAGCTGATGCCATCATTCACCATGCTGATGTTCGCCGTATGTTATTGACACAAAAAGCAATTGCTGAAGGCGGTCGTGCAATGATTTATCATGCAGCACAAATTGCAGACAAAATGAATGATGCTCTGGTTCGTGGCGATACAGCAGCTTTCGAGGCGCATGATGATCACTTAGGTTTCTATACCCCTATTCTGAAAGGTTTCCTGACTGAACTGGGCTATGAAGCAGCCAATCACGGTATGCAAGTCTTTGGCGGTCATGGCTATATCAAAGAATGGGGCATGGAACAGATCGTACGTGACTCGCGTATCTCTACTCTTTATGAAGGTACAACAGGTGTACAGGCACTAGATCTGATTGGCCGTAAAGTGCTGTTAACTTCTAAAGGCAAAGTGATTCGTGATTACACGGCAGAAATCCTGAAATTCTGTGGTCAGCATGCACGTAACAAATACATGCGTCTTTTTGCTTGGGACTTAACCAAACTTTGCGCACAATGGAATGCCTTGACGGTTCGTATCATGCTGGCTGCACGTAAGGACCGTGATATTGTTTCTTCTGCATCTGTAGATTTCCTGATGTTCTCAGGCTATGTGATGATGGCATACTTCTGGGCACAACAGGCTGCGGTAGCTTCCGCAAAACTGGCTGAGGGCAACGGTACTGAAGTTCCTGAGTTCTATAAGGCAAAAATCAAGACAGCTGATTTCTACTTTGAGCGCATGTTGCCGCGTACTCAAGGTCATGCTGAAGCCATGGTCAACCCATCTAAAACGATGACTTCACTGGCATCTGAGCACTTCAGTTTCGATTACTAAGTTTTCACTGACTTTGAAAGTCAAATAACAAAAAGAGAGCCACGGCGCTCTTTTTGTTAAAGCATATTAAGTCCTTGATTTTTTAATTCTGTATAATTTTTCTACAATTTTATTTTGAGTGATATCAACTGCATAAAAAATAATAGTGATATACAGCTTGAATATCTCTGAATTCAGGGTATGATGGTTGCAACTAGAAAAATTCTTGTTTTGGTTAGTCTTCTTTAAGTATCGCAGTTTTAGTCATAAACCTCCGTTTTTATAGATCAAAAGCTCCATCCAGTCTATTTTTCCAAGTTACATCTTAGTCATCCCATAGATTGACTATAAATCAATAAAACTCAATAGGTTATATTATGTCTAATACAGTTACTGGTACAGTAAAGTGGTTCAACGAAACTAAAGGTTTTGGCTTCATTCAACAAGACAACGGTCCAGACGTTTTCGCTCACTTCAGCGAAATCCAAGGTTCAGGTTTCAAAACTTTAGCTGAAGGCCAAAAGGTTTCTTTCAGCGTTGCTCAAGGTCAAAAAGGCCCTACAGCGACTAACATCACTGCAATCTAATCGTTGCTAAGATGAAAAAAAGCACTCATTAGAGTGCTTTTTTTGTGCCACACATAAATAGATACTTATCTTAGGTCCATTAATTAAGGTCTTACTTTTCTTTAATCCCTAGTCTTTCAATTCAAAATACTCTGTCTAATTTCTTCATCTGATTACAGTCATGTAAAAAATTACACTAAGTCATAATCATCACAACAGCCCATATTACAAAATATCGCCTAAGCCTCGTTAATATGAATGACTTGAAGGAAAAGTCGAAATAGAAGAAAAGCCCTAGGTAATCCATCGGGCTTTTTTATTTTTAAAAAATCAAAATGATATCAAAGGTTAATCTATTGCTTACTCTAACTTGAAACTGATATCGGCACTGTGATTATCTAAAAATACATGCTGCCGATGCCAAGCTAAAAAGTTTTGATCGGGCTGATAGCTCTTTGGCACCTGTAATCTCTGCCCCTCATACTGTTTTAAATAAATATATAAAGACTGGTCGTGTAGTGCTTTATTCGCAATACAAACTTTAAACTTTTCATCAATAGCAATAAAACCAGTATCAAAAGCTTTATCTAACAGAGAAGACAAGCAAATTCCATTCCGTGGGTTAGTTCGTTGCGCATAATTTTCTGACCAAGGAATGATATGGGAAGCTACTAGAAAATCTTTGGTTTTGATCCCTGAAATTGCACATTGATATTGATAATTGAGCTTTACTTTTAAAGCAAATTCTCTTTGTTCAACGCCTCGGATTTTGACATGGGCACGCTTATCTTCAACAAAATAATGAGCAACTTCTTGCTCTACACGAGTTTGGGATGCATTGAATTCATAAGTATTACCTTGCACCCCAATATTCAGCAATCGCCAAAAATCATCAGCATGGATTTCATTCATACCATATTGCTGGAAAAAATATTCCCAAGTTGGGCCACGGGTCTTAAAGCTCCACTAAAAATTTTCCAAATCGGATTGCAGGATGGGATTTTCAAAAGCAATGCCTTGTTCAATAGTGGAATAGACTGGCTTTTGACGAACTTTATCGGGCCCAGATTCATTCGGAACTTCAATCATCTGACCAATGCGGCCAGCACCGTAAATATAGAATTGGTTTTTTATTTCTGAAGCTTTTTGTGGTCGACGATAGAGAAAGAAATCACCTGGACGAACTTTATTAAATTTTGCCTTGTCCCAATGATATTCCTCAAAATCCAAGTCACCATACACCAAATGATCACTTTTACTATCAAAAATAAAAAAGCGTGCATCGCCTAATTCTACTTTGTAGAAATCTAATAAAGGACTCACCCGCCCCTCGCAATATTGTTATGTTATTCAAATGACTTAATATTTGAATAATCACAAAATTATTGAGAAATTAATAGAGACGAATGGAATTAAACTTTATTAAATAGAAATCCACAGGCTTATAAAAACTCTTCCAGTACTGAATTTAAGAACACATGCCCCTGCTCGGTACAAGCCAGACGTTCTGGATCTTCAACCATGAGTTTACGTTGACGCAGTGAAGTCAATAATGCATTCAGACCATTCAGACTGAGGCCAGTACGCTCTGCATACAACTTCGCTGCTACACCGTTATTTAAACGCAAGGCATTCATCATAAATTCAAACGGCATATCTTCAGCTTCAATCCGTTTAAACTGCAAATGTTCTGCTGGCACCTTCGCTAAATAGTCTTTTGGCAAACGGGTTTTCTGGAAACGATAGATCCCATCAGCTTGAGTCACTTTTCCATGCGCCCCTGCCCCAATCGACAAATAATCGCCAAACTGCCAGTAATTCAGGTTATGTGCTGACGGTAACTCTTTACGCCAAGCCGAGACTTCATAATTAATAAAGCCCTGAGCTTTTAAATAAGCCTCACCCTGTTCCTGAATATCTTCCAAGACATCATCCACAGGTAAAATAGGCTGCGTACGGAAAAATACCGTATTTGGTTCAATAGTGAGCTGATACCAGGAAATATGAGTCGCTCCATTTTCCACAGCTAATTTCAAGTCATTTAAAGCCTGTTCTAAAGTCTGTTCTGGTAATCCATGCATCAGATCAATATTAATGCGCTCAAAACCTGCCTCTTTCGCATGCGCAATTGCCGAGATCGCATCTTCATTGCTATGAATACGCCCCAGCTTTTTCAAATGCTCAGTATTAAAGCTTTGTACACCGATCGAAAGACGGTTAATACCCGCTGCCAGATAACCGGCAAATGGATCATGCTCTACTGTGCCCGGATTGGCTTCCAAGGTGATTTCACAACCTTCTTCAAAAGGAAGCAGTGCTTTTAATTGACTAAATAACCACTGATAACCTTGAGCAGAAATCAGGGATGGTGTACCCCCACCAATAAATACACTATGAATCTGACGTCCCTGAGCAAAGTCAAGCTGGGTCTTAAAGTCTTCAACCAAGGCATGCAAATATTCCTGCTCGAGATCCAGAGACAGTTTGCCATCTGGTACCGCATGCGAATTAAAATCACAATATGGACATTTACGCATACACCATGGCATATGAATATACAGGGACAAGGGAATAGCGGCAGGATTTAAATCAGTCAAGGACAGTGCTCAGAACATCAGATGAATTTTGTTGTATTTTAGCATGACAAAAGTACCCTGCTTATGAATTCTCATCCGCTTTACAGTAGACTCAGTTTAACTTAACAAAAACAAGACCCTGAGAATGAAAATATCTTCCGAGATCCTGCTGTTTATCCCTTTGGCAATGGCAATTGGTATTGGCTTAAGTTTTCAGACCGGTATCAATACCCAGCTACGGGAATATTTATATTCTCCCTTACAAGCTGCCCTTTTCTCCTTTCTGATTGGTACAATATTGCTTGCTGTGTTGGTATTTTTTCAACAGGTGGATAAACCGAGCCTCAGTACATTTACGCAATTGCCCTGGTATTTATGGCTGGGCGGTGTCATCGGTGTCTATGCAATTAGCATGAGCATCTATAGTGCACCTAAGCTTGGGCTACTGACTTTGTCTGCATTGGTGATTTTTGGACAGCTGGTCTCTTCCATGATCATTGATCATTTTGGCTGGTTCGACAGTGAAAAAATACAACTCAACTGGCAACGTCTTCTGGGTGGCGTGGTGATTTTTATTGGTGTGCTTCTCACTTTACAACGCTAAACCTTCTATCTAAGCACATGATGAAAGATGAGTATTTTTTGTGTCGAATGTTTCGTCAGCCACAACCCTAAGCTTTGAATTAAAACGACTGTTCACCTTAATGTTGCCCATTTTGATCACCCAGTTTTCCCAAGCTGGTCTTGGTCTGATTGATACCATTATGGCGGGGCATCTGTCTGCAACTGATCTGGCAGCCATTGCGGTCGGAGTCGGGTTATGGATTCCGGTGATGTTATTATTTAGTGGCATCATGATTGCTACTACTCCTTTAGTGGCTGAAGCTTACGGTGCTCGCACTCCCGAGAAAATTTCAACGATTGCCCGTCAATCCCTTTGGGTGGCTTTAGTACTTGGGGTGATCGCAGGGCTAGTTTTGCAGATTTTGCCTCTGACCCTTCCCTTACTTGGTGTACCTGAAAGCTTGCAGCCTAAGGCCGGCCTGTTCCTACATGCCATTGGTTTTGGTATGCCAGCGGTGACCATGTATGCAGCACTGCGTGGCTATTCCGAGGCAATCGGTTATCCACGCCCAGTCACTGCAATCAGTCTATTGGCTCTGCTGGCATTAATACCACTCAACTTTATTTTTATGTATGGTTTCGGTCCAATTCCTGCATTGGGCAGCGCTGGTTGTGGTTTTGCTACAGCGATTCTGCAATGGCTGATGCTGATTACGCTCGCGATTTATATTTTAAAAAATAAGTCCTATCAGGCAACCCAACCCTTCACTCACTGGGAAACAATTAATACTTACTGGCTCAAGCGTATTCTCAAGTTAGGCTTACCGATTGGTCTGGCAATTTTCTTTGAAGTAAGCATTTTCAGTACGGCAGCGATTGTCCTGAGTCCGCTGGGTGAAACCATTGTCGCGGCACATCAAATTGCGATCTCCATTACATCGCAGCTATTTATGATTCCGATGTCTTTAGCGATTGCTTTGACGATCCGTGTTGGAACCTATTATGGCGAGAAAAACTGGGTCGCAATGCGTCAGGTGCAATGGCTGGGTTTAGCCACTGCTACTGTACTCGCCGTATTGACCATGCTGCTGCTGTGGTTCTTTAAGCATGAGATTGTGGCGCTGTATACCTCAGAAATGCAGGTCTCCCAGATCGCAGTGTATCTGGTGTTGTTTGCAATTGCCTATCAGTTGATGGATGCCTGGCAGATCAGTGCGGCAGGTTGCTTACGTGGTATGCAAGACACCAAAGGCCCGATGTGGATCACCATGCTTGCTTATTGGGTGATTGCCTTCCCGGTCGGTGTCTATCTGTCCAGATTTACGGATATGAGTGCGGCCGGTGTCTGGGTGGGGCTGATTGTCGGTCTGAGTGTGGCCTGTGTACTACTGCTGATGCGTCTCTATAGCAACAATAAACGTTTAATTCAGCAGGCTTAAAAGAATTAACAAGGGTGAACTTTCAATCCTATATTCAATTAACCCGCAAGCGACATGGCTGTCGCCGTTGATCAGTCATCTTGCGCCACGCTTTAAAGCAGTGCTTAAAGCGTGGCCCAGAATATAGCATCAGTAATAAAGGGGTTTTATTACTTTTGCCGCTGTGAAAGTAAAAACCACCTACACAATAAGATAAAAATGCGAATGAAACATTGAGGGCATGATCATTCAGAACTCTAGTTCGCCTCTAAAGCTGCTTTTAAACCCTGTGGAATCTCAGACTCATCTGCTACTTCTTTAATGACGACCTGGCCCACAATCACTTCCGTTCCATTAAAAGTCATGGTTGGTGAACCATACAGCTCATAGCCTTCATTTAATGCCTTGGTGACACGGGCACAAAAATGCACATCATCCTTGCCGGTAAAATAACGATAAACTTTCATGGAATAGTCTTAGCTTAAATCATGCTGACTATTCTAATCTCATCAATGCATAAAAACTCAGAATTAATGGTGAACCCAATCACTCTAAATAATGAATCAAAGCGGTATTGGCACAGTTTTTGGAAGATTATTGAAGAAATTGTGAAGTATGAGATTGGGCTGGCAACACAACCTCTACAATTAGTTATAGGCATTTACGCCTTTGTCGCCTATGATCAAAGACAGCATTAAAAAGATGATTTTGAGGAATTCCGCATGGCAAAAACGGCTAGCACACCCGGTCGTCGCTTTATGAAACTTGCCGGTATGACAGCAAGTATCGCCAGCAAAACATTATCAAATTCTATTAAAAATTTAACTGCCGACGAAGAGCAGAAAAATGCAGCGCGCAGCAAACTTTTTCAGGATATTGGTGTACAGATTGCCGATACTCTTGGGGAAATGAAAGGCGCGGTGATGAAAGTTGGTCAGATCGCTTCTCAATATAAAGATATTTTTCCGCCTGAAGTCGCACGTGCCATTTCCAAGTTGCAACGTCAGGCACCAGCCATGCCGTTTAATGTGATTAAAGCACAGGTTGAAAAAGAGCTTGGCAAACCGCTGGAGCAGATTTTCCAGGATTTTGAACCTAAACCTTTTGCGGCTGCCTCGATTGGTCAGGTGCATAAAGCCACCTTGCCGAATGGTCAGGAAGTCGTGGTGAAAGTGCAATATCCGGGTGTGGAAGAAGCTTGTGAAAGCGACCTAAAACAGGTCCGTCTGGCGTTACGTCTGATGGGTGTATTGAAAATTGACCGTAAACTGCAAGATCAGCTGTTTAAGGAAATTCAGCACAGTCTGGACGATGAGCTGAACTATGAAATCGAAGCCCAAAATTTAGAGGTTGCTCGTGCTTTCCACGAAACACTGGATAGCAAAATTGTGATTCCACAAGTCTATCCGGATTATTCGTCACGGCATATTCTGACTTTAAGTCTGGAACATGGTGAAAGTATTGAAACTGCCAGTACCTGGCCGGTAGAAATCCGTAATGATCTGGGTCGTCGCCTGTTCCGTGCCATTGGCCAGGAAATTTTTTATCTGCGTCGTTTCCACTGTGACCCGCATCCGGGTAACTTCGCCTTCCGTGAAGATGGCACGGTCATCATTTACGATTTTGGTGGTGTAAAAACTTTATCTACTGAAGTGATTGGTCATTTTAGAGAGCTAGTACATGCAGCTCGGGAACAGAATATTCCGATGATCGAGCAGCAGCTAGACTCGCTTAAGTCACTTACAGAACTTGGAAAATTCCCTCAGGAACTGTATGAACAATGGCTGGAAGTACTGTTACGCCCACTAAATGGCTATTATGATTTTGAGGAAAACTCGGCGCACCATGACGGGGTAGAGCTGATCAAGCCATCCTTGAAATATTGGGACGTATTTAAACCTTCTCCCGATACCTTGATGGTAAACCGGACCATTTCAGGACAATACTGGAATTTGATTCATTTGAAAGTTAAAGATGATCTCAGTGATGTATTTGAGGAGCTGGTACCGGAACGTGCCTAAGCTTTAACAAGAGTTACACCAGGATACACATCGTTACCGGGCTTATATTGAAAACAATATTGTTATATTATAACATAACATTAAATCTAATCATTGTTGTTCAAGCAAGGTAAAAATATGCGTCCAGATATCCATCCAGAGTATCGTGAAGTACTATTTCATGACACCAATGCCGATGTTTATTTCGTTATTGGCAGCACCATGAATTCCAGCCAGACCCGTGAATACGAGGGCAAAACTTACCCTTATGTCACTCTCGACATTTCAAGTGCGTCTCATCCCTTCTATACCGGTGAGCAGCGTCAAACCAGTAATGAAGGCCGCGTAGCAAGCTTCAATAAACGTTTTGCACGCTTTAAACGCAGTTAAAACTTAAATGTCTTATTTCTAAATCCTCTATTGTCAGGAAATCTCCCTAGTTTCCTGACTTTTTTATGCCTGCGCTAAAGCCAGCTGAGTCAGATAGAAACCAATTCCCAGTAGCAGTACACCGACAATCACACTGGATACGACATAACTAACAGCAATTGTTAGCGCCCCCTGTTTAAGTAGCTGAAAAGTTTCCAGACCAAAACTGGAAAAAGTAGTAAAACCGCCTAAGACCCCCACCATGAATAGCAGCCGTGCTTCATTCTGTAGAAAGCTGTATTTCTGGCTAAATGCAAAGAAGATCCCCGCACATAAACAACCGATAATATTGATCCACCAGGTCGGCCAGGGAAATAACATCTGCGGCTTGAAAATCAGCATGCCTGTTGTATAACGCAGTGTCGCCCCGATTGCGCCGCCCATTGCCACCAAAAGCCAGTTCATGTCCTCTCCGTTATCCTTCAATCCTGAATACGTCATCAGCCCTTATATTGGGCGAGAATAATGAATAACATCATGCACCTAAAATTGCACAATGAACATGGATCTTTGCCAAAAAATTGGTATATTCGACACCATTCATATTTATTTAAGTTCTAGAGGGAAACCCCATGGCTCAGGAATTACTGGCTCAATTGGCTGCTGGCGAAGCAAAATTTGCTGATGTAATTGCATTCATTGATGCACGCTATCAGCACACACCAACAGCTTTTAAAAATGGTCAACAAGCCAATGCTGCTACTGAAAACCAGGGTAGTGCAAAAGTATTCTCTTTTGCTAAATTGAATGGTCTGGATCAGGCGCAAACCTTAAGTCTGTTTGCTGAACACTATGCCGCAGTACTGGCAACGCCTGAAGCGACCGACCACCAGAATATCCGTCAGTTCATGATCAATGGCTGGGATGGCATTCAGTTTGAAGGCGAAGCGCTAGCTGCTAAATAAATGCTCAATCAAGCTATAAAAAAACCGCTCCTTTGAGCGGTTTTCTTTTCCTATAAATTGCCATGAATGAACTGTTATCACTAGCTACGTTGTACCTTTTCAATCCACTGAATTGAATTGACACGAAACACTTCACATGCACCATCACCTGTATCAGTCGGAGTCAATGATGAGGTCCACACCAGATCTTTATCTCGCACTTCAACCAGCTCGCCTTTCAAGCGGACCAGATCACCACGTTTGACCTGTTTAATGGCTTTGGCAATCTGCGGATTGGCAGGAATGATATGCATATTGGATACCATCTGCATGGCCTGTGCTTTAGGCACTGGAATACGATCCATTTTCCAGTTCAGATAGCGGTCATACTGGTTTACCGTGATATGCCGGGCAATTTCCGGTTCAGCGAATAGTCCCCAACTTACTGCATAATCAATCGGAGAAAACTTGGCTTGTGGATCATTATTATAAATTTTTGAACCCAAAATCCGGAAATCACCTTTAAACGGCTGCAATACCGAAATTGACTGGCCTTTTGCCACGGGTGGCAAGCCTTTGGCAATATTATGTTCTACGGATGCCTGTGACAGCACCGGTAGCATCAGACCCAGACACAGGGCAATATGCTTCATGCTTTTCAACCTCATCTTGCTTTTATCCCAACCATCTCAGTTCATCTGTTTACCAAATATCTTAGCGCGAACTTATGAAGGAAATAGTTGAAATTGGTAACAATGTGCTATGAATGAGTCGTACTAAAAATTATATTTACCAAGGAATTTTCGGTTAAGCTAAGCGCAATCCAGCAATAAATTGAACCTAAAATCATGCTGTATAAACTTTATCAAAAACATATTTTCCCGCACCTGCTAAATCAGGTCATGCAAACCGCATCACTCATGGATCTGCGCCGTGAACTGTTACTTGGGGTTTCTGGTGAAGTTCTGGAAATCGGTTTCGGTACCGGGCTGAATCTGCCCTTCTATCAAGGCGTAGATACTGTCTATGCCTTAGAGCCTAATCTCGAAATTTTTAAATTAGGCCAAGAGCGGATTCAGGTAGCGCCTTTTGTGGTTGAGCACATTCTTGCCAGTGCTGAAGTATTACCTTTTGATCGTGATCAGCTGGAAAATGTAGTTTCAACCTGGACTCTCTGCAGTATTCCTGATCTGCATCAAAGCCTAAAGGAGATTTACCGGGTACTGATGCCAGGTGGAACTTTGCATGTAGTAGAACATGTACTGAATCGGCAGAATCTGAACGTGCAGCGTTTACAGTATTTATTGACTCCGATTCAGAAGAAAGTCGCGGATGGCTGCCATCTTGATCGGGATATTGAAACTGCTTTACTTGAAGCTGGTTTTGAACTGGATGAAGTAAAATATGTCGATGCCGCTGGTATTCCAAGTATTGGACAGCGTATGTTGCTGGCCCGGGCACGTAAGCCTGTTTGATGCATTAAATAAAATCAATTCACCTGAATAGCATGCACTTTAAGCAACTGACATTGGGCGCGATGTTTCGACCCGATTCCTGCCTGAAAAGCCTGACCTGTAGTACCCGACTGTACAGTGACAATGTCACCCTGAAGATGAACCTGCTGTCCTGATTTCAGACGGCGAATCTGATTGGCAATATTTTCATTGGCGGCAATCAGGCTAAAATGCTGTACATGGGTTTTAATGGCTTCTTGCTCCGCTGTAGTGACCGCACCTTCAATCTGGAAGCAGCGTTTTGGCTGATCGAGCTGCAGTCTGGCCTGCATAGTGGGCAAAGGCTGAGTCGCCAGCAAGACATCAATATTGCTGACATAGGCCAGATCATTAAAAGTACCCACAAAGGGACTGGCCTGATGCAAGACCCGACGGTTTGGTTTGATAAACGATTTATCCAGCACTGTATACGTTGCTGAAACAGGCTGCACCGCTTCTACCTTAAAATTCTTAAGGACGCCGCTTTCTTCCAGATGAGGGATGGCGCGAAAATACTCTGACCAGACCCAGATCCCAAATGCGAATAGTGCTGCGGTGATCAGTAATTTATCCATATGATCTTTTCCTAATCCTCGAATTCTTCAAAATCGATACGGATGGTTTCAAAGCGTACCCGTCCTTCCTGAATTGCCCGGGCAATTGCCTGTTGCCCTTTGCTCAGCCGTGCGCCACCACTCTTGATATCGATCAGCACCACTTCAATATCTTCAGCCAGACCATCACCATCACGGAAGTCGGTATAACCATCAAAAACTACATAATCTACCGGATCACCCAAGAACTTTGCATCACTGGGTAAATATTGAAATTCAGGCATAATCGGTGCCAACTGTTCGGCCATTTTCCCCTTGAGTACAGCACGGCTGGTATTCACACTACGCTTCTGGGCCGCGGTCAGGGCCTGCTGATGTTCTAGTTCCAGCTCGGCAATGTAGTGTTCATATTCTGCCTTGATGCGGCCATTACGGCTTTGCCCCAGAATTAGTGTGGTCAGCACAATCCCGATACACGCTCCTATTAACATTGCCATCCATATGGACATTCAATCTTCCTTAATTTTCACTTAAGTTATGGTTAGATTCGACTGAAGTCGAGGTTTTCCGCCATCTGCCGATCAGAAAAGAATGATATGCTAGCAATGTACATAAATAAATCACCCCGACTCATGAAAACAATTTTAGTTGCAAATCAGAAAGGTGGTTGTGGCAAGACAATGACTGCCATCAGCCTAGCATCAGCACTGGCCCAAAAAGGTTACAAGGTTGCGCTTGCTGATGCCGACAACCAGAAATCTGCACTGCAATGGCTAAAACATCGCCCTGAAAATGCTGCACCAATTCAGAGTCTGGACTGGCGTAGTCCTAAATCTATTGGCGATGCACCCAAGAAAATCGAATACCTGATCATTGATGCGCCAGGCGCTTTAAATGGTGAGCATGCGGAACAACTGGTCAGTGAAGCACATGCCATTATCATTCCTTTACAGCCTTCATTTTTTGATATCGATTCGACCCGCCGTTTTCTTAAACATCTTCAGGAGATCAAGCGGATTCGTAAAGGTAAAGTCCAGATCCTGCTTCTGGCAAATCGTAACAGGCCGAATGCAGCATCGAATCAGGAAATTCAGCAGTTCTTTGACCGGATTGAACAGCAGCCAGTGGCATGGATTTCTGAACGTGCACCATATGGACGTCTGGCGATGGAAGGACTGTCGATTTTCGATAAACCGCAAAAAATTTACCGGGAAATGCAGGCACAATGGCAACCTGTATTAAATACCATTATCGATGATCCAGCCCAGTGGTTCTAAACTCACAGCGTACGATATCTTTTTTTTGATAAAAGAATCCGTATAACTTTGTCAGTGTACATTTGCGCCCGGCTTTTTTTCAGTTAATATGCCTGACAGACCTAAGGAATGAGTCATTGAATTCAGTGCAACAATACGCGCCTACATTACAAAAAGTTTTATTGTTTGGATTATTTTTTATCCTACTTTATTTGAGTTTTAATGTACTCAAATACTTTATTGTACCTGTAGTTTGGGCAGCCATTATTGCCTATATGACTTGGCCTCTGTATCAGTCTATCAAACGCTCTGTCGGTTCAAGACCGAACCTGAGTGCGATTATCATGATGATTATGGTAACGCTGGTGGTTGGTATTCCATTAACATTTGCCATCTTCCTGCTGCAACATGAAGGTCGTAGCCTGTATTACGAATTACAGAAACAGGTCTTTTCTGGTCATCTCAATGTTCCAGACTTTATTCGTAATCTGCCCCTCGTAGGTAAGGAAATTTCCCGTACCTTGCGTGATATCAATAACGACCCGAACAGCATTGTCCAGAATATTTCTATCTGGATTCAGGGGCACCTGAACTACGGTAAAGTGGTATTTAATGAAATCAGCAAAAACCTGATTAAATTAGGTTTTGCGATGCTGTCTTTGTTCTTTTTCTACCGTGATGGCGAAATCATTCTGAAACAGGTCAGCAAAGCCTTAGAAAAAGTGATTGGCCCACGTGTGCATCATTATCTGGATACCATTTCTGATACCACGCGTGCCGTGGTCTATGGTGTCGGACTGACTGCAATTGCACAGGCCCTCCTTGCGGGTGTGAGTTACTTCGTCGCAGGTGTGCCAAACCCGATGGTTCTGACCATTATTACTTTTATTTTTGCCCTGATTCCGTTTGGCCCACCTATGGCGTATGGTGCAGTATCCCTCTGGCTATTTTCACAAGGCCAAACCATCGAAGCGATTGGCGTGATGGCATGGGGCGTCTGTATCGTCAGCACGGCCGATAACGTGATTCGTCCATTGGTCATTTCCGGCGCGACCCAGATTCCATTCCTGCTGATCATGTTTGGTGTACTTGGTGGTATTGCCAGCTTCGGTCTGATTGGGGTATTTATCGGTCCAGTGATTCTGGCTGTACTACTGGCAATCTGGCGTGAATGGCTGCATGAAAATGGCCAGAATGAACCGCTGATGATGCCGAAAGCCACGCTGGCCTATGATCTGGAAGAAGAAAAGAAAGATCCACCAACATCGTCACTTTAAGTGGTGTTGGCAGCGCTTATATCGCATTACAAAGCTAAAACATTTAAGTGCTTAATCCATATAGAATTGTCATAAATTCTCTGTTTCAATGAGGACACAAAATCAAAATAAGTATGGGATGCCATATCATGTCTGCATTGTTTAAGTCATCAATGTTCAAGTTATCTGCACTGGGTATCATCAGTGCGGCCCTGTTCACTGGTTGTGCAACCTCTTCGACTCAACCAAGTATCGACAATATGAAAGCGGTTACGGTAAATGCTGTATCTCCACAAGGTGTGGGTCAGTCGATTGGTATGGTTTATCTGGCTGATAGTCCGGCGGGTCTGGTGATTCGTACCAATTTAAGCAACTTGCCTGCGGGTGAACGTGGTTTCCATATCCATGAAAATGGTTCATGTGCACCTGCTGAAAAAGACGGTAAAGTCGGCGCTGCAATTGCTGCGGGCGGTCACCTGAATACCAATCAGTCACCGAATCACGGTACGCCAATGAGTGGTCATCTCGGTGACTTGCCAGCGCTGAAAGTAGCTGCTGATGGTACTGCAAAAGTGACTGTGGTTGCACCACGCTTAAAGCTGGCTGATGTTCAAGGCCGTGCCATCATGGTTCATGCCGGTGGTGATAACTACTCTGATTCACCTAAACCACTTGGCGGTGGTGGTGACCGTATTGCCTGTGGCGTGATCTAATTCATTGACTAGAGCAAAGCACCTTCCCGGAGGTGCTTTTTTATATCTTATAAATCATACAGATCATTTTACCAATATAAAAATATAGCTAAAACCAACCACACAACTCTGAATTATTTATTTTAAATACAATTACTTATAGTTATAAAGCCTATTTATTCTGCTACTTATATCGGCTACACTCGTAGAGTTTCCAAATATTCTGACTTGCTTATGAACATCAAAACCCTACGCCTTGTTGGTCTGATTGAAGGTATTTCTTTCCTGCTGTTGTTATTTATCGCCATGCCAGTGAAGTACATGATGGACAATCCTGTTTTGGTGAAATATATCGGCATGGGGCATGGCGTGTTATTTATTCTTTTTCTGGTAGTACTGTTTGCGGTATGTGAAAAACAGAAATGGTCACTCAGTATGTTTATTATGGGCCTGATCGCTTCAATTCTGCCATTTGGGCCATTTATCTTTGATATGAAATTGAAAAAACTGGAGCAGCCGGCTGAAGCTTAATTTTGGGATTGCAATCATTATCAAATGGATAATGGATATTCCCTCTCCTTTTAAGAGATGAGCAGTACTGCAGCGCAAGGGGAAGATTATTTTATTAATATTTCCCTCTCTCTAACTCTCTCCCATAGGGAGAGAGGACTTCTTATATTTTTTCACTTTCTATTCTGAATTCCAAAAACTATTAAATTTATAATGAATGTTCCCTCTCCTCTCAGGAGAGGGTTAAGGTGAGGTTATTAAGAAAATAATATCAAAACTCCCCTCTTTCCTTTCTTTCTGCCATCAGTGTCTTTAAACATACTCTTGGAATGCCAAACCACAGTGCAATCAGCACAGTACAAGAAATACTATAACCCCAAATAGCATAAGCTTCATAAATCACCCGAACCAGCTCAATCACAGCGAAGAAGCTCAGCATCATCAGTACAGATAATGCAGCTGCTACGGTGCCCTTAGACACTTCAGAAGACATCAAAGCAAAACGGTAAATAACCGAAAAACTCAAGCCTTCACCGAAACTGATTAGAGTCATGCCAAGAATCAGGCAGTGTACAAAATAGTCTGGAATAAACAGCCCCGCGACGATGACCAATGTTCCAATAAACATCAGCGGGACGGCACGCATGACAGTGTGACCTAAGGGCATTTTGTCGATGATTTTCAGCAGGACCAGATTACCTGCAATCAGGCCGCCCAAGACTGGAATCTGGGCCAAACCATACTGCATACTGGTCAGGCCCAAATGCTCGACCAGCATGACTGGAGACAGTGCAATCCACAGCATTAACGGCATGCAGATGGTAGGCAATGACATGGTTAGTGTCACAAAGCGCTTATTCTTTAGTATTTCTTTGAAGTCATCCCAGATATAACTTAGCGGCTGTTTAACCCGACTGATTTGAGGGTCAGGCATTTTGGCTTTAAGACCAAACCAGCTCAAAAAAGCCAAGAAGGCTATGCCGATAAAGCCCCAATGCCAGGATACATGCTCAATCATAAAGGCACCGAGCACAGGCCCCAACAATGGTGCGAGCAAAGACACATTTGCCATGAGTGCCATGACTTTAATGGCATCACGTTCTTCAAAGGTTTCTTGAATTGCGGCATAACCTACTGCACCGATCACAGACAGGCCGAAGCCTTGTAAAAAGCGCAGTGCAATAAAGCTTTCAATATTCGGAGCAAACAGAATTGCCAGACAAGTTATAACAAAGAAAGCGACACCACCGAGTAATACAGTTTTACGACCGAGTCGATCTGATAAGGGCCCAAGCACAGCCGCAATAAATGCCCCACCCAATAAATAAAAAGACATGGACGACGGCGCCCAGGTACTGCTCACACCAAACTCTTTGGTAATAGCGAGCATGGCGGGTTGTACCAGGTCATTGCCGATATAGACGGAGAACTCAAACAGTACCAGCGCCAACGGGAACATAATGGTGGCACGGGTGAGTTTTGTCGTTTGAATATTTTGCATGGAAGAGTTAAGGCTCATTTACTCTTTTTAGAATTTTAAAAGAGCTGAATTTAAAAAATTGAGCGAAGTGTAGCAGAGTTTATTGTTTAAAGCTTTTTGGGTTAAGTCTATCTAAATATAACTATTTAATAACTTCTATAAGTTGCGTTTTTATAAATTTAAAATAAATTAAGCCATTCTTTAAAAAAAGAAAAAAGCGCATCCTTAAAATACGCTTTTAACTAAAACCTGTTTAAAGAGCAAACAATATTATGGACACGGCTCTTGCTGGAATTTTTTCTTATCATTTCCCCGCAAGCATTGATAAGCTTTCTGAATATTGACCAGCTCCCACTGACGACCATCCAGCTTAAAGTGATAAATGGTTTGAATGGCTTTTACCGAATCATCTTTCAGCCCGGTTTCTGTCACTTTCACCTGACCTGCAGTAGGTGACTCTATATTATTAAAGAATTGACGTAGTTCCACTGTTGCAATGTTCTCACGCAGTTCAGGGCGCAATTTTAAAACCTGCTCTAGTGGGGTATCTGGTGACTGTAATTTAAAAATTGTATCCTGCGTCGTTGCACAACCACCTGTTACAGCCACACCCAAAGTCAAAGTTGCCAATAAAATTATTCGTAGCATGGTCTTGTTTCCATTGTTGTCTTTATTATCAAAAACTATGATGCCGGGCTTTCTTTTTGCCGACTATTGAGACAATGTAAGTGTGATTACACAACAATAAAAAAAGCGCACCTTTCGATGCGCTTTTGTAAATTTGACCAGATTAAAGATCGAATAATTTACCCGGGTTCATGATGCCTTTCGGATCGAACACTTTTTTCAGGGCTTTCATATATTCGATTTCTTCAGCTGAACGTGAATATTCAAGATATGGCTTTTTGGTCATACCTACACCATGTTCCGCAGAAATTGAACCGTCATATTTTTTCACGGTATCAAATACGTACTTGTTTACGACCTGACATTTGGCAAAGAATTCATCTTTAGACAAATCAGCAGGTTTTAAGATATTTAGGTGTAAATTACCGTCACCAATATGACCGAACCAGCAGATCTCAAAGTCAGGATAGTTCTCAGAAACAATCGCATCAATTTCTTTAATAAATGCTGGGACGTGAGTGATTAGAACTGAAATGTCATTTTTATATGGAATAAATGGCGCAATAGATTCTGAAATGTCTTCGCGTAAACGCCATAAGCTTTCTACCTGATCAAGGCTTTGGCTCATCACGCCGTCCAATACCCAGCCCTGCTCCATACAATGCTCGAAGATTTCCATCGCCTTGTCCATAATCGGCTCAAATGGCGCTTCAAACTCAAGCAATACATAGAATGGGCATTCAGTTTCAAATGGACGCTGTACATGTCCATTGGCCAGGACTTTTTGCATTGCCAGTTCACCAAAGAACTCAAATGCGGTTAAATCAATTTTTGCCTGGAAAGCGTGGAGCACTGGCATCACTGCTTCAAAGTCAGGCACACCCAGTACCATCACTTGTAAATCTTGTGGTTGACGTTCTAATTTAATTTCTGCTTCAGTCACTAGACCCAGCGTACCTTCACCACCGATGAATAAGTGTTGTAGTGCATAACCGGTTGCATTCTTGATCATGCCTTTGTTCAGGCGCAGGATATCCCCTTTACCGGTTACCACAGTCAGGCCAAGTACCCAGTTACGGGTCATGCCATATTTGATCACTTTAATGCCGCCAGCATTGGTCCCGATGTTACCGCCAATTTGCGATGAACCCGCAGACGCAAAATCTACCGGGTAGTACATACCCTGTTCTTCAGCATAGTTTTGCAACTGTTCAGTCACGACACCTGCCTGCACGCGTACCATACGGTCTGCCGGGAAGAATTCCAGAATCTGGTTCATCTTGTCCATGCTGACTACGATCTCGCCGTTGGCAGCCACTGCACCTGCAGAAAGACCAGTACGACCACCTGATGGTGTCACTGCAACGTTAAATTGGTTCGCCAATTTTACGATGTCTTGAACCTGCTCAGTGGTTGATGGGAAAACGATGACTGACGGGTTTGGATCAAAGTGCTTAGTATGATCGCGACCCCAATTCTGGAGGCTGTCCGTATCGGTTTTAATACGGTTTTCACCCACAATTGCAGTCAATTGGGTCAATAACTCAGGGGTTAAAGCGACTGGAGCATTCATCGTTTGCAGACCTAGCATGAAGTAAACAAGAGAGAGGTCGTCTGTTCATTCGCATATTTTTCAGGCATCAAGGCCTGTATGAAATTCAGACGATACATGACCATTAAAGCATCAAAACGGGCTGCTTTAAAAGCATGGCGCAATATTATAAGCTATTTTTAGGCGATTCCCTGAAAAAATGACAATTTAGCTAATATACCTTTGAAAATGATAGTTTAATTCAACCAGAATCATCATTTTCACCAATATCACTTGCAAAAATACCTGATATTCACGTCACGAAGGAAATGTAAATCAGGTACTTTCCTATGCTATTATACCGCGACTAAATTTGGCCTTTGTAGCGGAGCCGTAATGAGCCAACATCTATCTCTACCTAAAGATAAAATCCGTTTTCTATTGCTAGAAGGCGTTCACCAGAACGCAATCGACACATTGAATGCAGCTGGATATACCAACATCGACTATCGCAAAACGGCGCTTGAGGGTGAAGCACTGAAAGAAGCGATCAAAGATGCGCACTTCATTGGTATCCGTTCCCGTACTCAGCTCACTGAAGAAGTGTTTGAAGCTGCGAACAAACTGATCGCGGTAGGATGTTTCTGTATCGGTACCAACCAGGTAAATCTGGATGCAGCAATGCGTCGTGGTATTCCGGTATTCAACGCACCATATTCAAATACTCGTTCGGTTGCTGAACTTGTACTTGCTGAAGCAATTCTTCTTCTTCGCCGTGTACCTGAAAAATCGACAGATACACATGCAGGCGGCTGGAACAAATCTGCTGTAGGTTCATTCGAAACACGTGGTAAGACTTTAGGTATCGTAGGTTACGGTTCAATCGGCTCACAACTTTCTGTGCTTGCTGAAAGCATGGGTATGAAAGTCATCTACTTCGATACAGTGACTAAATTGCCTTTAGGTAATGCACGTCAGGTCGGTTCATTAGGTGAACTTTTGGCAAATGCTGACGTGGTATCTCTACACGTGCCAGATGTTCCGTCTACACGTAACTTCATGACCAAAGACCAGTTCGCGCAAATGAAAGAAGGTTCTATCTTCATTAACGCGGCACGTGGTACCTGTGTTGTGATCGAAGACTTGGCGGATGCACTGAAAGCAGGTCACCTTGCAGGTGCCGCGGTTGACGTATTCCCGAAAGAGCCGAAAGCGAACGGTGAAGAATTCGTTTCTCCACTGCGTAACATTCCAAACGTGATTCTGACTCCACACGTGGGCGGTTCTACTATGGAAGCTCAGGCGAATATTGGTCTGGAAGTTGCTGAAAAATTCGTGGCCTATTCTGACAAAGGTATGACACTTTCTGCGGTGAACTTCCCAGAAATTGCGCTTCCATTGACTGAAGGCAAACACCGTCTGCTTCACATCCACAAAAACATCCCGGGTGTTCTGTCTAAGATTAACAATCTGTTTGCTGAACACGGCATCAACATCTCTGGTCAGTCTTTAATGACCAAAGGTGATGTAGGTTACCTCGTAATGGATGTAGATGCGACTGCATCTAAAGAAGCACTTGATACGCTACACGAAGTTGAAGGCACGATTCGCGTACGCGTATTGTTCTAATTCAACTACTGAAAAAACCGCAGGCTTCGGTCTGCGGTTTTTTTTATTTTTTAGGGATTTATTTTCCCTGAGTACAGTCCGCTCCTGTGCGCAGTATTCGATTACTTCGAAGCCAAATTTAGTCATGCCAGATTTTAAAATTGCACCGATGGTGCAAGCGCCACTGATTTTGCTGATCGCCATGATCAGCATGCAAAGCAGTGGCTCCTTTGCCAAATATCTGTTTGGCCAGTTCCCGATCCTGACCGTTTCAGCCATGCGCCTGCTCTTAGGTGCAGCCGTGTTGGCGTTGATTTTTAAAATCTGGAAAATCAATTTCCGTCAGGTGAAATGGTCAGCGATTATCAGTTATGGCTTAGCGCTGGCTGGCATGAATATGCTGTTCTATCTGGCGATTGATCGCCTGCCACTTGGTATTGCAGTTTCTTTTGAATTTATTGGACCACTCAGTGTGGCGCTATTTCATGCTCGGCAGAAATTTGATTTTATCTGGGTCGGACTGGCAATTCTAGGACTGGTACTGCTGTTTCCCTTTGATCAGGCTGCACAGCAGCTTGATCCGATTGGTATTCTATTTGCCTTGAGTGCAGGTGCCTGCTGGGCACTGTATATCGTCGCGGGACAGAAGCCTTCTGGTGTTTCCGGCAACCATACCGTGTGCTTAGGCATGTTTGTCGGTATGCTGGTACTGATGCCAATTGCACTCTTTGCAGGAATGCCAGCTCATACTTTTGAACCGATCAGCCTGATGTACTTTTTAGCTCTGGCAATATTGGCCAGTGCGCTGCCCTTTACTCTGGAAATGATTGCACTTAGAAATTTAACGGCTTTGAGTTTTGGAACCTTGATGAGTCTGGAACCTGCAATTGCAGCATTTTCCGGTTTTATCTTTTTGGATGAAACTTTATTATGGACCCAATGGCTGGCATTAGGCACAATCATTAGCGCTTCAATTGGCTGTACGGTGACCATGCAAAAGCGCAAAAATAAAAATATTTAAATCATTGATCATTTTCTACTGTAGGAATTTTTAAATTCAAAGTTTTGCGCAGTGATTTTTACACTTTGAATTTAAAATTTTCTGGTCATTTATGGAGCTTAAAAATTTAAATTCATTTGCTTTAAATTTAAGGCAGCGGTTCACAAAATATTCTCTCCGCCTACTCATCAAAAATTAACCAGTTTGCTATAATCTGCCTTTCTCCCTGACCTGAATTCTGTGCCTGCCTGGCATATCAAACTCCCATGCCAAACGCCCAACTCCTTGCTGTGTTGTACATGGTTTTATCCATGACTTCATACCAGATCAGTGCATCCTTTGCGAAGCAATTATTTACTGTACTGGACCCGCTGACAGTAACCATTTTGCGTCTATGTTTTGCCGCCATTATTGTCTGTGTGATGTTCCGTTCCTGGAAAATTATCTCGCGACTGCCCTATCTCAAATGGAAAGATTTACTCTGCTACAGTGCAGCACTGGGCCTGATGAATATCCTGTTTTATATGTCACTGGGCAGACTGCCTCAAGGGATTGCAGTCGGCCTGGAATTTGTAGGACCACTAGGGCTGGCACTGTTATCGATTAAAAATCGCAGTGATTATATCTGGGTAATTCTGGCCATTTTAGGAATCGCATTGATGGTGCCATGGGGACAAGCTGCCAATCATCAGTTTGACCTGCTGGGTGCTGCCTGTGCATTAGGTGCTGGTCTATGCTGGGCCTTCTATATTTTCTTTGGTCAGCGTGTGGTACAGCAGAATATGGGTATGCATGCCCTGACCATTGCCATCAGTATTTCTGCGCTGTGTTTACTCCCATTCGGGCTATATCACAATGCGGCAGCAGTTCTCGATACCCAGCATTGGGGCAAAGCCATTACTATTGCAATTCTGGCAACAGCGATTCCCTATGCGCTGGATCTGAAAGCACTTAAACAGCTGAACAAGATGAGCTATGGCACACTGTCCAGCCTTTCTCCTGCGCTGGCAGCCTTAACCGGTTTTATCCTGCTTGGTGAACGTATCGGCGTATTACAATGGATTGCTTTGGCCTGTATTATGCTGGCTTCTGTCGGGGTCACATTACGTGCTGCACGTCAGGCCAGAAAGGCAAAAACAGCTTAAAGATCTCTTAAAAAAAGATGGCTGAACAGCCATCTTTTTTATATTCTAAGTTTTGAATTTAAAACTTAACTTTGTACCAGCATGTCTTTTTTCATATCTTTATAACGCTGATATTCATTCTTGTACTGCACAGCTAAAGCGGTCTTTTGCTCTTCTCCAAGAATTTTACCTGCCTGCTGAAAGAAGCCATGTTCTTCTTCTTTTAAGTGATGATGAACCTTTTCTGAAAGTCTTTTGGCAATCGCAATCCAGCCCGGATTACTAAATTCGGTTGCAGTCAGCTCTTCAATCATCTCATCCATTTCATGATGTTCTGCCAAGGCATGACGGGTAATATTCAATCCCGAATCAGTCATCATCAATGGAATATAGAAATAGCGGTCTTCTGCGGTTTCATGGGCAAAGAGTTCGTTTTTAAGCTGCTTGAACAACTCACGGCGTTCTGCCGTATCCCCGGAAGTTTGTAATAATTTTTCAGCGAGATCACGCTGAATTTCATGACTTTCCCTGAGTGCTTCAAAAATGGTGGTCATGTAATTTTTCTCCTGTTTTTGTCATGCCTTTTTGCATCATAAAGAGGAAATGGCAAGGGTTCAGGAGGTTTTATAAGTAGAAATTGTATAAAAAACTTTAATATCGAGAATGGTTTACATCTATTTTTAAATCAAAAACATCTGATAAGCCATCCGGCAGATTAGTAAACTGACCAGTATGAGAAACAGAATCCGGATAAAACCACTGCCATATTTAAAGGCCAGTTTCACCCCAACGATCGAGCCTGCAATATTCGCCACCGCCATCATGGCACCGACCATAAACAGCACATGACCTGTTGGAATAAAGAAACTCAGTGCGGCCAGATTCGTGGTGAAATTGGCAATTTTCGAAAGTGCTGACGCATGTAAAAAATCTACGCTCAGATAACGGATAAAGAAAAAGATAAAGAAACTGCCCGTGCCCGGACCAAAAATTCCGTCATAGAACCCGATCATCAAGCTACCAATGGCAGCGAACATCAGCATTTTCCGTGTCAATTTTTGCTCGACATGTACCCGGCCGAACTGTTTTTTCATGAAAGTATAGACCGCGATCACGATCAGCATGACCAACACAAAAGGCTTGAGAATATCGACCGGAATTAGCGTAACGCTGGCCGCGCCAGCAAAAGAACTGATATAGCTACATAAGGCAACCACGCCGAGCAAAGCCCACGGCAATTTTACCTGTCGCAAATAAGAAAGTGCCGCAGAGGCAGTGCCGAAAATGGAAGCCAGCTTATTGGTACCGAACACGGTCGCTGGCTGCAGATATGGTAAGCTGCTCATAATCGCTGGAATCTGGATCAGACCACCACCACCGACGGCGGCATCAATTGCCCCTGCCATAAAGGCAAAGCCAATCAGACTGATGATGATCTCGATGTCCATATCAACTTTCTCTTAATATTTACTAGAGATTTAACACACGCTTCGGCACCAGACGTTTTTTATCGGTGATTTCGGCCAGTCCCAGGCATTTCTCACCATCAAAGACCAACACTTGAGGTTCTGCCGGATGATCAATATTGCTTTCCATACCATGGCTAAAATATTCAGCACGGCCTTCTGGCACTTGAACCTGCGGAAAATGCTGCACGGGTGCATAAGCCGGTAGCAATAAAGCTTCACGCTCTTCTTCGCTCAGGCTTTCCAGATATTCAATGGTATAACTTGGAATGATGTCAAAATGACCCGTTTGTGTACGGTGCAAATAAGTCAGATGACCATAAGTACCCAATGCCTTAGCAATATCTTCACCCAGTACACGGATATACGTGCCTTTAGAACAGGTCACGTCCAGCGTGATGCTATTTTCAGTAAAAGATAAAAGTTCGATGGCATAAATGGTAATTGGACGCGCTTCACGCTCAATTTCAATACCTTTACGCGCCAGCTCATACAGTGGACGACCTTCTTTTTTCAGTGCTGAATACATCGGTGGTACTTGCTGGATTTCACCAACAAATTGGGCAATCGTATCCTTGATTAGTTGTTCATTCAGTTCAGGAACAGCTTGTTCAAGCAGGATTTCCCCCTCGACATCACCGGTAGTCGTGTTATGACCTAGAAAAATAGTCGTTTGATAACGCTTGGTTGAATCCAGCAGATAATGCGAAAACTTGGTCGCTTCTCCCAGACAGACTGGCAATAAACCAGATGCCAGTGGATCCAACGCACCTGTGTGTCCGGCTTTTTGCGCACGATACAGCCAGCGTACTTTTTGCAGTGCAGCATTTGAGCTGATGCCTAGGGGCTTATTTAACAGGAACACACCGCTGATATGACGACGCTGAATTTTAGGAGATGAAGATTTCATGGCAAAAAATCAGACAATTTTTAAGTTGGCGCAATGGTAAAACCCTGGTCAATGTTTTACAACTTTTCTATGCTATTCAATCTGTATTTATGGCATATTGAGCCGATTCATTTCTTGATAATAATTGAAGAAAAACAAAATAAAGGTGCATAGGACATGCAGAAATATAAAATATGGATCATTATTGCTTTAGTGATCCTGTGTCTGGTCACGCTGTTACTGTGGCTTTCCCCTCAGGATGAAAAGCAGACTGCGCATGAACCAGGTAGCGCTCAGCCAGCCATGCTAGATACAGAAGCAAACGCCCTGAATTTCAGTGCTCAGAACAATACTTTTTTTGCCAGCGCCAGCCAGCAGGATACCGAAATCAACTGTAAGATGCAGCTGGATAGCAGTAATCGCCTGATCGTGAATGAACAGACCCGTAACTGTTTTGAATATTTCATTACCCAGTACGGTGAAAAAACCATTGAACAGATTCAGCAGGACTTTAAGACCTATATTTCTCAGAACCACAAAGAGCCTGCCCTGTCCCAGATTCTGGATCTGTGGGATCGCTATATGCAGTATCGTCAGAGTCTTGGTGAAATAACCCCACCTGCCGGTCTGAATCAGGAAGATCCTGCCTATTACCGCAGTATCTATACCAGCACCCAGAATCTGCGTAAACGATTTTTCTCTAATTATGAAATTGAAGGACTGTTTGGTACCGAAGATACTTATCATGAATATACGCTGGACCGTATGGCAGTTCTGGCAGATAAGAACTTAAGTGAAGCTGAAAAAGCACATAAATTGAAAGAACTGTTTCAACAGTTACCGGAAGATTGGCAGGAAAATCTGGAGCAGCTCAATAAGCTGGAAGATCTACGCAAACTGACCGCAGATATTAAAGCGCGGGGTGGCTCGACTGAAGAAATCCGCCAGATGCGTTTAAATCTGGTGGGCCCTGAAGCCACACAACGTCTGGAAAATCTGGATAGTAAACGCACGAGCTGGAAGTCCAGTGTGACCAGCTATTTAAATGAGCGTGATAGCATTATGCAAAGCGGCCTGAATGACAGTGCCAAGCAAAAAGCAGTTCAAGAGCTACGTGCGCAGCATTTCAAAAAACCGGAAGAACGTCTACGTGTAGAAACTTTTGAACAGGTACATGATCAGGGAGGTAAGCTACCCTTCGCAGATTAAGCCTAAAAGCCATCACCTGTTGATGGCTTTTTTATCAATGCCATTTGGACAATTTTGTACTTGACCTTCAAGGAGCTACTTCTATGATTGTTTCAAAATATTTTCTTTTACATAAATTTACTTAAGCAAATTATAAATATTTCAAAGACTTTTTATTTAAATACATGTGTATATAAAAAATACACTTAAAATTAAACTTCCTTCCGTCAAACATGTCCCCAAATGACATGGTTTCAGACAGCTAAAATGAAAAAATACCGCTACTTACAAAGAAAAATGGCTCAGTCACTCAAGACTAAGACTGTATTTTATTTTAAAACGTCTGATGGTGTGGGCTACATCACTCTAGAAAAGCAATGATTGCTTGAATAATGATAAAATTAAAAAGGGACGGTTATGCGTACTTTCAACAAGACAGCACAGTTACTGACTGTGACTTTAGCAGCGGCTTTAGGCTTAAGCTTTGCTGCACAAACCCAAGCAGCGGCAAGTGCCACACAAGTTATCGAAAAGACCAAGTCCGATTATGCCAAAACCAAATATCCGATCTTGATGGTACATGGATGGCTAGGCTGGTCACGCATTGGTACCGATAGCATCGGACTGGATTACTGGTATCAGATTCTGCCGGATATGGCTCGTAATGGCTCCACCGTATTTGCTGCACAATTGTCTCCGGCAAATACCACGATGCATCGCGGTGAACAACTGATTCATCAGGTTGAAGATGTTCTGGCCATTACCGGCAAGAAAAAACTGAACTTGATTGGTCATTCCCATGGTGGGCCGACGGTACTCTATGTTGCAGCGACCCAACCGCAGTATATCGCTTCGATTACCGGCGTGGCAGGCACCTACCACGGTTCCAAAGTCGCAGATGATATCCAGAACAATAGCCTGAGCCGTACTGCCTTCAACATTCTAGGTGATTATATTGTTGGACCATTAATTGCGCTGGGCCAGTTGAAGCCCGAACTGGAGATTGATTTTGATGCCTCCATGAAATCTCTGACCCAGACCGGATCTAATACCTTTAATGCCACCGTGGCACAGCAAATGGTGAAAGATGGGGTACTGGCTTCGAACGAAAACTGTAATAAAAATTTAAAACAGAAAGACAGCAAAGGCATTCATTACTATTCCTGGACAGGCGTAGCCCAAGCTACCAATGCTCTGGATATTGATACGATCCTGATGCAGTTAGGTCCTTTATCATATGGCAATAAAGACAATGATGGCATGGTGTCACGTTGTAGCGCGTTCATGGGTAAAGTCATCCATGACCAGTACAAACTTAACCATACTGATCTGGCCAATATGATGTTTGGTCTAAAAGGGATGTTTGCACCAGATCCGGTTGCTCTCTATCGCCAGCACGCCAACCGGCTCAAATTACAGGGCTTATAACGCGAGTGCCTATATTTCCAGTGAAATATAGGCTTTTTTTCTGATTCTTTTTTATTTGGCTTATCCGTGATCTGAAAGCTGTAATGGAAAAATAATAGATCACTTAAGTCTTTGCTGTGGGTTTCCCGATTGGCTGACCCTTATTTTTTAATCAAGCACCACCTTTATAACCGTAACAGCATAGAAAACTGAGTTCCTGCGATAAGGGAACTTTGCACAACAGGATGAGGATCATCCGGTTAAAACAACAAAGTGAGGAAAATATAATGAAATGTGGAGTGTTAATCACTGGTCTACTACTGGTGGGTACATGCCTCAGCGCTCAGGCATCCACCCAAGCCAGCCAGGTCACTGCAAAAGCCAGTTCCAGCTATGCGAAAACCAAATATCCAATTGTTTTTGCACATGGCATGGCAGGCTTTATTCGGATCGGTACCGATCAGTTTGGCTTAGATTACTGGTATCAGATTCTGCCAGATCTGGCGCGTAACGGCGCCAATGTCTGGGCAACCCGTGTTTCACCATTCAATTCCTCCGAAATCCGCGGTGAACAACTTCAACATCAAGTTGAAGAAATTCTGGCGATTACCGGTGCAGAGAAAGTCAACTTGATTGGTCATTCTCACGGCGGTCCAACCATTCGCTATGTCGCAGGTGTAGCACCGGCTCTAGTTGCTTCTCTGACTTCAGTCGGCGCACCACATAAAGGTTCCCCTGTTGCAGACCTGATCCTGCAAGCAGAAGGAACACCTGTACAAGGTCCTTTAGTGGGAGGAATCAATCTGGTATCTAAAGCCATTACTTGGGCACAAGGTCTGGATCCAAACAGTTTCCCACATGACTCTCTGGCGGGTGGTAGCAGTCTAACCTTGGCAGGATCTGCAAAATTTAATCAGAAATATCCAATTGGTATGCCAACTACAGCTTGTGGTGAAGGTGCCTATCAACAGAAAGGCATTTACAACTATTCATTCACAGGTGTTGGTCAAGTCACGAACCTGCTTGATCCTGATTCAGCACTTAAAGTCACTGCCCTGCTCATTGATGGTGGCAAAGAAAATGATGGGCTGGTATCACGCTGTAGCGCCAAGTTCGGTAAAACCATTCGTGATAATTACAACTGGAACCATCTGGATGAAGTGAATATGGTGCTTGGCTTGAAAAACCTGTTTGCTCCAGATCCGGTGGATGTTTACCGTCAACATGCCAACCGGTTAAAACTACAAGGCTTATAAAGCAATTTGTATGATCAGCCCTAGTCAACATGAGTAGGGCTTTTTCATATCTTCTTAAAATGGAACTTTATGAAACTTAATATTGCATTGATGCTATTAGCCATGACATCAACCTTGAATGTTCAAGCCAATATCTCTCATCGCCAACAAGCAGAAACAAAATTTATCATATCAAGCTATGCAAAACCCAATACCCGATTGTCTTTGCACATGCACTCCTCAGCTTTAATCGCTTAGCAACAGAAAATTTAGCAATGGATTATTGATATCAAATCCTGCCTGATTTGGCACGAAATGATTCCACCGCTTTTGCAACATGTATGTCCCCATTTAAGCGAATTATGTGGCTCAACTTCAGGAAGTCCTAGCCATTACAGGTGCGAAAAAACTCAATTTAATTGGGCATAGCCATGGTGTACATGCGGTATGTTATGCTGCGAGTGTGATGCCTAAGCGAATTGTCTCTGTATTAACGGTAGGCGGTGCCAATCAAGGCACGGTTTTGCATCTGATGTTATGAAAATAGCGAATAGCACAGGCACTGCTGAACTACTAAATGTACTAATTAATACCTTCGAAAATGTACTGCTGTGGGCACAAAGACTAGATGGGCAAACGTTCCCTCACAACGCATTGCCAGCCGGTCATAGCACTTCTATGGAAGGAACAGCCGAATTTAACCAACGTTTTAATACGGGACTATTCTTAAAGAAATGTGGTGAAGGAAAATATCAAGAGCACTATATTCAATCACCGGTAATCAGCCTGCAATCAATGCCTTGAATATCAGTGATGTGGCCATCAAAGCCTTAAATAGATTATCTGCCTATAAAAGAAGCTGCCAATGATGGCATCATATCGATGTGTATTGCAAAATTTGGTAAAACTATCCGTGATAATTATCCATGGAATCATTTAGATGAAATTAACCTGATGTTTGGCATCAAAGGGACTTTTGCACCGGATCCTGTCAATGTCTACCGCCAATATGCCAACCGCTTAAAGTTGCAAGGGCTATAAAATTCAAGTATAAAAAAATGCGCCAAGAGACGCATTTTTTTGCTTTAAAGCAAGGCTAAAATTAACCTTGTTTACGAGCTGGCAACTTTTCACGAATACGTGCAGCTTTACCAGAAAGTTCACGTAGGTAGTAAAGTTTAGCACGACGAACATCACCACGACGTTTCACTTCAATCTTAGCAACGATTGGAGAGTGAGTTTGGAATACACGCTCAACGCCAACACCGCTAGAAATTTTACGTACTGTGAACGCAGAGTTCAGACCACGGTTTTTCTTAGCGATTACAACGCCTTCAAACGCCTGTAGACGTTCACGGTCGCCTTCTTTTACTTTTACTTGGACAACTACTGTGTCACCTGGTGCAAAAGCTGGGATGTCTTGTTTAAGCTGAGCATTTTCAACAGCTTGAACTAAAGGATGCTTACCGCTCATGGGGTATCTCCAATATTGTGGGTCAGAAGAGGTCTGATATCCACTGGGGCTAGAGGCTAAAGCGCATAGACCCGATTGACTTTCCCTTTATGCTTGACCGCTTCAATGCATAAAGAGTCTATTTAAGTGTGGCAAAAAAGCGAAGCTTCTTGCCTTTTGCGCTCGGAGAATAAATTAAGATCTATTTCCTTGCAAATCTTTTAGCCATTTTTTTTGTTGCTTTGTCAGTTCGACTTGTTCGACCAATTCAGGTCGACGTTCAAGCGTACGCTGATAACGCTGCAAAAAACGCCATTTTTCAATATTGGCATGATGTCCCGATTTTAAAATGTCTGGCACATCCATACCCTCAAAATGGTCTGGCTTGGTATATTGCGGACAATCTAAAAGACCATCCACAAATGAGTCTTGCACATGGGATTGTTCATCCGACATCGCACCCGGAAGTCTCCGGATAATACTGTCCAATAAAACCATCGCAGGGAGTTCACCACCCGACAATACGTAATCGCCAATCGACCATTCCTGATCAACATATTTCTGGATCAAACGCTCATCGACACCTTCATAACGTCCGCACAATACGATCAGTCCGTCATATTTAACGAAGTCCTGTACCGCAGGTTCATTTAAGGTTTTTCCTTGCGGTGACATATATACCACAGGAACATGAACTGCACCCGCTTGCGTTGCAAGCTCTTTGGCACGATGAATTGCTTTCGCTAATGGCTCAGCCATCATCACCATACCGGGACCACCACCAAATGGACGTTCATCCACCCGTTTGTAATTCCCTTCAGCAAATTCGCGTGGATTGATGCAATGAATTTGCGTCAAATCACGTTGTGCTGCGCGCCCGCTAATACCGAAACGTGTAATCGCTTCAAACATTTCAGGAAAAAGCGTAATGACTGCAAAAAACATCGCAGACTCCCGTGTTTCCAAAAATGTTAGTAGTCTACGCCCCAATTGACATAGATACGACCCGCTTCGAGATCAACGCGTTGTACCACATCTTTATGCCATGGAATCATACGCTCTTCGCCATCGACGCTGTCAGCAGTTGCGCGAACCACCATCACATCATTGGCGCCTGTTTCAAACATTTCATGGATTTGACCAAGATTGATTTCCTGTTCGTCATCATCCAGACCTAATACGATTAAGCCTTTCAAATCTGACCAGTAATACTCGTCCACACCTGCTTGAGGCAGTTGCGATTTTGAAATCCAGACATTTGCGCCAACCAATTCGTCCGCCCCAGTGCGGTCAACCACACCTTTCAGCGAAACAACCAGACCTTTGCCATGCGGTTTCCAACGTTTTACATCGACAATTTGCCAACCTGCTTTGGTCTCAATGTACCAAGGCAGATAGTCAAATATGTTGCTCATGGGTTCTGTATTGGAATAGACCCAGAGCCACCCATTTAATCCATATGCTGAACGTAGCTGTCCAATCTGAATACGATCTTCGGGAACATTCTGTGTTGGTGTCATGGGCTAGCTACTACCGTATTAAACAGCAGCTGCAGCTTTCTTAGCTTGGGCAGCTAAAGAAGCAACACGATCAGAAGGCTGCGCGCCTTGAGATACCCAGTGAGCAAAACGGTCAGCGTCTAAACGTAGTTTTTCTGCTTTACCTTGAGCTGTAGGGTTGAAGAAACCGATACGTTCGATGAAACGACCGTCACGTGCATTACGGCTATCAGTCACAATGATTTGATAGAACGGACGTTTTTTAGCACCACCGCGTGCAAGACGAATAACAACCATGATAGAACCTTATAGTTTTTACGGATTATTCATGTACCGACCACCGGAACACTTCAAACCCCTTTCATAGAGGGCAATATTTTACGCGAAGTTTGCCCTGAATGAAAGATTAAAAGTTAGTTATCCACAATTTTGAATTTGGTTAGCGTCCATCCCAGTTTGATATGGCAGATGGAGTACATGCTGTACCAGAATTATCTGTACCTTGGGTCCAACAACGCTCACCTTTAAAATTTAAACCAATATGGCCATCACGATATTGTGTTGCAGTCGAAATTGGTGTTGCAATCAAGACCCATCTTTCAGAACCTAAAGGTGTCGTATTTTTTACACTCCCATCTGTATCAATCCATTTTAAAGCTACTGTATAAAGAGGAGTTCCTTGTTCCGGATAGGCTGCTTTAATCCCGAAATCATTAGCAACTGCGCCTTTTACCTTAAAATTTGCAATTTTATAACGCTGTATCTGGGAAGCAATCTGCAGCATACTTGCCTGCATCTCCGTTCTTTTTGTTTTACGCACGTGTTGTTGATAGGAGGGATAAGCAATTGCAGCCAGAATACCAATAATAGCAACAACTATCATCAGCTCAATAAGCGTGAATGCTCGTTGATAAGTTTGCATTACCATGTTTCCGCTCCCGTGCCACAACTGGCATCATCTGCTCCTTTAATATTGTCCTCGATATTGTCATAAGATTTATTTTTACACTGTATGCCTGTACTCGTCATGAGAAAACTATAATTGCTATCATCTGCATTTTCAGCAACAATCACCCAACTTTGCCCTGCAACATTGGAGTCTGTAAGGGCTTTAGTCGGTTCAAGTCCATCGGTTACCGTAAAGCTGGCATAACCATTGATAGTCTTTACTGCCAAGTTATAGCCAAGATAGTTGAAATTGCGTGATTTCCACCGTTCTAGCTCACTGGCAATACGCTGTACTTCTTGCTGTGCCTGTGCTGCTTGAGCTTTACGAACTTGGGCTTGATAGCTGGGGATAGCGATTGCAGCAAAGATTGCCACAATCACCACCACAACCATAAGTTCAATGAGCGTAAAACCTGAACAACGATAAATAAAACTTTTACGTTTCGCTTCGACTTGCGGAATATATTCCTTATTTGCGGTTGTATAAAACAATAATCCATACTTCGAGTGAGCTAAATGAAGCTCCCGCAAAACCATGCTTGAGCTTAAACGAGTAATATTTTCAATCCGTTTTTGCATACCCCCCCCTTTATTGCAGTTTTTCATACCAGCGTTGTGGAATTAGGCAAATTTTAGTCTGTTCACCTGTACCTCCACCCAGCGGAGTATATGCCGCACGACTACCTGTGCTTAGACAATAGTTACTAGCACTGGTATCTCCTACTGCTGGTGGATTATCTGGGTCTGGTGTGATTGCATCGGCTGGCTCATCACCTCGAATAGTCACGGTATGAATCCCTGCTCCCAATTTGGTTTTATCACAATCTGCACCCACGCAGGTTGAGCTATTGCCTGCATCTGCAATAGCACACTGTCCAAACGGCATACAGAAGCGGTTAAGGAAACTATCACCTTTGACCCCTGCACCACAGTCGCCTGAAATCCCGTCTTTACTACCGTCAAATGTGGATACATATAACCGATAGTTCATGACAAGTGGTGTACCAAAGACTTTTTCACTTTGCAGTTGATCGGACTGGAATTTATAGAACCAGCCTTTTCCAGTATAAGGTGCGACCAGTATTGTATTTACATTACGGTTCGTATCGGTGACCTCTCCCATTTGGGCTTTGGTGACGCTATCGGTTTTGATGGTGTAGCTACCATACAAATTTTTGTCTGCCACATCTTTATCATAGACATTATAAATTGCGTCATGGTCATAACCTGCTGTACCAGCGGTGTAGTCTTGCAATGGCGAACTACGATTACCACTACCAATAGATATTACTGCAAAAGTTTTACCTTTTTCACTATATAGTGAGAATGAGGGTGCATCATAGAAACGAGGGCGTTTACCTGCTGTTGTATCTGTATTCAGGTCAATGATACGCTGTACTCGGGTTGCAAATCTGCCCAATGTTGCAGCTTTATTATTCAAATCTACCCGGAACACTTGACCGCCCAAATCACCAAAATACAGATGATCGACTAAATCATCACCATCTCTATCGACTGTACGGATTTCACTCACCACACTATATTTCAGGTTGTCATCATTTGTGCCGATTGTACCGCTATCAGTGTCCGTATCGCTTGTGATTGCATTGGCATTTGCCCACCAAAGTAAACTACCAGCATCGCTACCTTCGGCACTAAACATATATACACCTGCACCTTTTTTGCTGTCAGTCTGGTCATAATTATGTGCTTCATAGCCACTATCGTACCCCCCCCCGACAAACATCACCAATTTGCGAGCACCGCCCCAGTTTACATAAGCAAGATTTGGTTTAGACCAGCTTTGCCCCATACAAGCCAGTGGATTGCTATTACTACATGATGTAGATGGGGCTGTCGGATTGATATTGAATTTGAGTGCTGGACTGTCGATATCGGATAAATCCAGACCATAATAGCCACGTCCGCCCATACGCAGACCACCGACCGCCAGCTGTTTACCTTTGAGTGAGTTTTTACCTGTACCTGTGGTGAGGTAGCCTAAATCATCAATTACATATTCGGTATGTAATGTCCATGCACCATCTACGCCATAGAACAGGTTATTCATACCACCACTGGTTGCGTTTGAGGTTAAAAATGCCTGTTTCTGGTTTTCAATCATTTCATTGGGTACAAAGGCAAATTTTTCCTCACCTGTTGAAGCATCGACCACATGCAGTAAGCCTTGTGTTGTGCCAAACAAGACATAATCTTCACGTCCAGTTGAGGTAATTTTTTTCGTGTTTGAGTTATAGCCGATTTTACCTTTATTGGTGACCAATACAGGAGTTGAGTGCATGACTGCACCGATTTGGCGCAGGTCTGCTGTGGCTGCCGCCAAAGTGGTTGTGGTAATATTGGCAGGTGTTTCCGCATCAGCTACACTAATTGGATAGCCAAGCAAGCTCATGAGATAACCACGATTTGGGTCATCCCTGTAGGTATTGATATAGTCAAGATTGACTGTACGCAAGGTATCATTGCTGCTGCTAAAGGCTGTACCGGTACGAACACGGTTAGTGAGCAATTTACGCTGTATTGTGCCATTGGCAGCGGTACGAAGTTTGAGCTGCGACCATACGCCGCCTTGTTGTGCATATTTGATACTACCATAGGTATTTATATCAGCATCTTGAACTGTATCATCTACATCAGGCGACCAATAGTCATAGTTAGCAATGATTCGACCTTTGTTATCAATAATATTATTACTTTTTTTATCCTTTAAAACCCCTGTGCTGCTGACGAGGTACTTTTTCAGATTACCGACCCAAAGTCTATAAGGTTTTTCAGGCGTTGGCTGGAATTGTGGATAATAGGCATTATTCTGCAAGATGGAAGGGTTTAAAGCATCTTGTGGAATGGTCGGTGAACCTGTGGTGACTGCAGGAATTTCAGTCGCAAGGTCGCCGAGGAATGCGTTTACACTATCGACAATATCCCTTGACTCTGAACCACTGTAATAGCCACCCTCCCCCAAAATTCCCCATTTTGCAGTATTTTTGACATCTACGGCAGCAGTTCCGCTAATAGAGGTATCGGTAATCTTTTTAAGTCTTGCAGCTTGCGTTTCAAGAGTTTTGACTTCTGTTTTATAGTCAGGCAGACCCTCAAACATAGAACCAAAACCGACTACTGCGGTTTTAATTTTAACCTTTTTAAAAGTCGGGGCAGGGGTATCATTATAGTTATTATTTAACAATGATACGGCAAAATTACTGATACATCGCCAGCCACCCGTATATGCACCACCATCCAAGTAACTGGTATTTCCCGTACAGGAATAACTACTATCACTCAATGCCTGACGGATTAATACCTGAGCATTGGCTTCATTGCTTCCCGTCCCTGTACGTGGTTCACCATCAGTTAATACATAAATACCTGTACCACTACAACTTTTTGAACTGACTGGTTGAGCCAATTCATCTCGAACAGATTGAGGGGCTAAAAAGTTATTGGTATTACTCGGGTTCTTGGTACTATCACTTGAAGCAGCAAAACCACTATTTGTTCCTGTTCTTGTGGTTGTTCCCATCAAGTAAGCTGCGGTATCCACATATGTAGTCGCTGTGGGGGTATAGTTTGTCCAGTTATTATCCAGATTCATACCAATGCCACCAGATGCTGGTTCATTAACAATCGCATCAATCAACCATTGACGATGTAATTGGGTTACACTATTAGAGTAGGTAACTGTAGTTGAAGTTCCATTGCCAGAGCTAGAACTTGTATATCCAGCAACTAAGTTATTAAAAGTATTAAGTTTATTCGTTGCATTACTTCCGCTAGGTGTATAAGCTATCCATGTCGTACATGTCCCATCAGGAGTCATTACCGAACATGCTTTGTAAGTATAGTTACTGGTGGTACTCCCTATACGCTGATACTCTTGCTTTAAATGCGTAACACTTGCATCTAAACGTCTGGCAGGCACTATCACTCGCCCACTATTACTCGTTCCTGTACGATTTCCCGAGTAATCCGATAGCCCGATGATTAAGTCATCCGCCAATCTTGTTATATTCTCCGTTGTGTTGCCATACAATAAGTCATACATCCCATCTTTTAGTCGCGTGATACGGTCGTAGCAACGATATGAACTACCTGAAAGGGTACATACATCTTTGACTTTTACACCACTTCTGACCGTGGAATTTGCATTACTCAATGCGACAGTACAATATTGGCGAATATAGGGTCTTGCGGTTGTTGCTGTTTCATAACCAGTATTTGAAGATGCGCTGACACTACCAATATCACAAGCACTGCTCCCGCCACCAGTGACAGATGAGCCCTTACGATTGGCAAACATACTTCCCGAAGTATCCAGCATAAACATCAGGGTAATCGTACCACTCTGGGCTTCCTGATAAATATCAATATCACTGGCTTGGGTAACACTGCTTGCCACCATTGCCGTACACAGCGCTGCAATACTGGCAGCCAGCAAGTTCTGACGATAGACTTTATTTATCATGACTTTTGCTATCTTTTTCATCTTGTCGACTCCCGGTTATACAAAGTCTTGCGTAATCACATATTCAGTGACGTGTGACACAAAAGGAACATTCAAATTCGTCAAACATTGGGTTACACTTAAATCTGCGCCTGTCGCTGCGGTAACCCCATCGGGTATAGTGACTTCATTCATATGACTATTAAAACAGCCGGTAATGGCATCTGGATCTGCTTGGGTTAAAGTCGGCATCACTGACACCGCAAATACTTTGACAGGTTTGCTACGTTGAAATTTGATGCTTTCTTCATCAGAACCAAAAATCGAACCAAAAAATGGGTCATTATTGGCTTGCGTAGAAAACTTGACTGCTACTTGGGTCATGACCGCTTTACGCCCACTAGTAAAAAAGTTAGTGGTACTGGCTTTGGCGCTACAGTATCCGTCTTCCCCTAAAGTATTATTTTTGGGTTTTGTCCCCGATACCCATTCCATCAGACTGGCTTTGCTAATATCAAAAAAATTTGACTGATCACCGCGGAAGCAAAATACCAGCTCTTTATCTTTATTAGTCGCCCCATCAATATAACCAAACATCCCACTGGCAGATAATGCCTGAATCAAGTTGCTTTCTTTTTCTACATTAAAAAATGCTGCATCAGAGTTTTGCATTAACAATTGCTGCGCTTGGCTGTTAGTCGCAACCCCTAAAGATACAAGCCCCTGACGGATTGCCATCGTACCTATAATGGTAATCGCGAGCAGTAAAATCATCACTACAATTAAGGTTGCCCCTTGTTGCCCATAGCGTGAGACATGATAAATAGCCATTTTTTTCATTCTGACGCCCCTCTTGTACCAAAGGTATTGCGCAATGCAACGGTTTGTGACACCACTTGGCGCACATATTTCGAACTGCCTGCGGCTGGCGTTTTTACCGTGACCTCCTTATCCAAAACCTGAAATTTCTGGTCATCTTTAATCATGCTGTCACGGCCTACGGTTTGTGACGAACGAATTAATGCGCCCAACTGCACAGATAGAATGCGTGGTTTTGTGCCTGTCAGTTTCATATAGTCATCAATCGAGATATAACGAAAGTTTGTGCCGTTTTGTATGCCGAGCAAGACATGGAAATAGTCCACACGTTTTAAAATAATTTGACTCTTGTCATTAAAACCTGTGATTGCTGTTGGAGAGCCAGTATCGGAGTAATAACCTGCATCACAAGCAAGAGCAAGCGAAGCATTCGGTTCGTTGCCAATTTTGGTATCTTCACGTAAAAAATAACGCTGTACGATAATGTTGTAATCTTGCGTACCCGAAGCTACTTTTGCCACTTCAATCCGATTGCCCTCACAGTCAAAACCGCCAAACAGTTTGTCTGCATCATCTGGGTCTTGCACATATTGCGGTCTATACTGAATTACCAATTGGTCGCTGAGTTCGGTATTGACATTAGATAAACCTGTATTGCCTTGGGATAATAAAATCAAAGGTATATCCGTACCTGTTCCTTTGGTCATATCTGCTTTTACGTTTACAAGCAGATTGGGAGAAAGTGTCGTAACTGCTGGTGAACCTGCTGTTGTCGTTTTTGCATTGGCTGTTGAAGTCAGTACAATACCACCGCCCACGGTTTCATCATTTATCCCTGAACTTTTAGTATTCAGATTGCTTAGACGAATATCTTTAACAATATAATTCAAGCCGAAATTGGCATTATCTTGTAAATCTGCTGAACCTTGCTGTAAGGAATAGCTTTTTTGACCCGTCAAAAATAATAGTATTGCTGCAGCGATAATAATCAAACCCAAAGCAAGAGCAATCATCAATTCAATTAGGGTAAAGCCTTGTTGAGGATTAGAAAATCTCCCCTTGCGGAATACATTCCCTACCTTTACAAAGGGAGACTTTTCACAAACTCTATACTGAGTATGATTCGCAACGCTACCCTCTTTGAAAAAGAGGGTTTGGGAGAGATTTAAAAATTCTTGAGGTTTATTCATCTTAATAAACCTCCATAATCAAACAGGTCGAGGTCGTAACATACGCTGCCCCATTGGTACAGTTGCCAGCATCAGCACCATCAGTAGCTGCAGTATCACCCCACGCCACATAAACACAATAACGATCATCACTATTACCCTGACATGGCATATTGCTCATCGTCATACCCATATCTTGTGCTTTTTGGGACACCTGCTTAACATCATAAGCAGCAAGCTCACTAATAGTACAATCCGTTGTGGCGCAGTCAGTAGTATCTGCGATTTGCTTTGCGGCAGTGCCTTTCAATAAGTCTTCATAGGTGTCAATCGCTCCACGATTGACCCGAATCCGTTCTGCCATATCTCGTGCAATATTAATCGCTTGCACCCGATAACCACTTTCTGTAGTGGCTTCTACTGCACGATACTGCAACGTAATAAAACCGAGCACACCAATAGCAAGCACGAGCAGCGCCACCAAGACTTCCATTAAGCCGACACCACGCTGATGCATATTCATTGTATTCATGAGCATGTCCCCTCAACCACGCTGATTGCCCCCATGAGTGAAACTTTAATTTCTTTAGAGATGTTGCCACCGCTTTTATTGCAAACCACAAAAGGTTGATTTTCAATATCGGCAGCGTGATCTTTCACTGCTCCGCTCAACTGAAAGGTAATACTCACTGGAGAACCTGATGCCAAAATAGCCTCACCTCTGGGCAACCAATAGCGTGTTGCTGCAGTATCTGCGGTTTGGTGGGTTTTGCTTAAATCAACAGTCACCTCTCTACGTTCTAATACAGCCGTAGAGCGTGCTGCGCTCAAGGTAGCAACCAAATCTTGCGTACTTCTGTTAAGATTTTGTTTAAGCAGCAAATTACCAAAAGAAGGAGCAGCCATTCCAGCAATAATCGCCAGAACCGCCATCGTCACCATGAGCTCAATTAACGTAAAACCTTTATTCTTTTGCACACTCTTCCCCAACTCCAAAACTTTACCCTATTAAAAATAATATCTATAAATTTTACAAAACCTACACAGAGTAGATAAAAGGCATAAAAAAACAGATAACTGTCATATTATAGCTATCTGTTTATTTTTTAATAAAAAATAAATTGTTAAATAGTTAGCAATTTAAGCCTGTGTTACAGGAATACGTAACTCTTTTGGTAAACTAAATGTAATATTTTCTTCTCGCCCATCCAGTTCTTTTGATGCCTGTGCACCCCAATCCTGTAACCGCTGAATCACCTGCTTAATTAAAATTTCCGGGGCAGAAGCACCTGCAGTTACCCCAATTTTAGAAATATTGATAAACCATTCCTGCTTGAGCTCATCTGCATTATCGACCAGATAAGCCGCCTTCCCCATACGTTCCGCGAGTTCGCGCAAGCGATTTGAATTTGATGAATTCGGTGATCCTACAACCAACACTACATCACAACGTGCAGCCAGATCGCGCACTGCATCCTGACGGTTTTGCGTGGCGTAGCAAATATCGTCTTTACGTGGGCCTTGAATCAGAGGAAATTTCTGGCGAAGAGCATCAATCACTTTGGCCGTATCGTCAATTGATAAAGTGGTTTGCGTGACAAAAGCGACTTTTTCAGGATTGCGTACAGTTAAAGCAGCAACATCATCTTCATCTTCAACCAGATAAATTTCACCGCCATTTTTTTTGTCATATTGCCCCATGGTGCCTTCAACTTCCGGATGCCCTTCATGGCCAATCAAGATCGCTTCAACCCCTTCACGAGCATATTTGGTCACTTCAATATGCACCTTGGTTACCAAGGGACAAGTGGCATCAAAAACTTTCAGACCACGGCGTTCAGCCTCTTGCTGGACTGCTTTAGACACACCATGGGCACTAAAAATCACAATATTATCATCAGGAACTTCATCCAGTTCATCAACAAAAATTGCACCGCGTTGGCGTAAGTCATCTACAACAAATTTGTTATGCACGACTTCATGACGCACATAGATCGGTGGATTGAAACATTCTAAGGCACGATTCACGATCGCAATGGCACGATCCACACCAGCACAGAAACCACGCGGGTTGGCTAAAACAATTTCCATAGAATCCTCAATACTCACTCAATTTATGCTGCAACAATTGAAATAAATGTAAAACAATCGACGTACAACTATTTAGTTTAAAGTCGCTCTACTCTAAAATAGAGAAGATATTTTATCATATCAGGAAAAATATCATGTCGGGTCTCTTGTTTGTCGTTTCTGCTGCGTCTGGAACAGGCAAAACATCCCTCGTTAAAGCATTACTTGAACGTGTCAACAATCTTCATGTTTCTGTTTCTCATACGACACGCGGTCAACGACCTGGCGAACTCGATGGTGTGCATTACCACTTCTCTACCAAAGAAGATTTTCTCAATCTGGTCAATGAGGGTGGCTTTATTGAATATGCTGAAGTCTTTGGTAACTATTATGGTACTGCGCAAGCGACTGTAAAAGAACAACTGGCTAAAGGTCATGATGTCCTGCTCGAGATTGACTGGCAGGGTGCACAGCAGGTCCGTCGCTTATTTCCTGAATCTAAACAAATTTTCATTTTGCCGCCAAGCCAGTTTGACTTGCGTCAACGTCTATCGAACCGTGGTACAGACTCTGTTGACGTGATTGAGCATCGTTTGAGCTGTGCGGTAGAAGATATGCAGCAATATGTGAACTTTGATTATGTCATTATCAATGATGACTTCAACAAAGCGCTGCATGATCTGGAAGCCGTGATTATTGCCAACCGATTGGCACTTCATCAGCAAGCTAATCGTCATGAAAAACTGATTCAGGCTTTAATTACGCCAAGCGAAGAGTGATTAAAACTTGAGTCTACAGGCAAAGCCTTTTATACTTCGCAGTCTGTTAAAATATTATTCAAACGAGAATTCTTATGGCACGCGTAACCGTTGAAGATTGTTTAGACCATGTAGACAACCGCTTTGAGCTTGTACTAGTGGCAAGCAAACGCGCGCGTCAATTGGCACGTCAAGGCATTGAACCAACTGTAGAATGGGACAATGACAAGCCAACCGTTGTTGCTCTACGTGAAATTGCAGTAGGTCATGTATCTAAAGACATCCTGAAACAACGTGACCAAGACTACCAGACTTCTAGTCTAGACCTTGCACTTTCAGCAAATAACCTGAATCTGGACGGTTTTTCTTTCCAATAAGAAATCCTTCCTATAAAAAGCCTAGTTCTCAACTAGGCTTTTTTTGTTTTGTGACTTTTATATTCTGTCTAGAACGGTTATAACATAAGGTCGAGTTACCAAGTTTATGCGGTTTTTCCGTGAATAGAAACGGAATAAATTGACAAACTTTGCGATTTGCTTTTCATTAAAAGTATTCGCGCATTTTTAGTAAAGAATTCAGTTTTAAAGGTGTTTTATGCCAGGCTCACAGGTCAGTCAAGCCAAGCAACAGCTTAATATCATCATCGACGCTTATTTGAGTGCCAGTGAAGTCGAGCGTGTGCTTGCCGCCTGTGATTATGCGGATATTGCCCATGATGGCATTACCCGTAAAAGTGGCGAACCCTATATCCTGCATCCGATCGCTGTGAGCAGTATCCTGGCGCATATGCGTTTAGATGCCGAAACTCTCATGGCAGCCTTACTCCATGATGTGATTGAAGATACCGATTTCAACAAGGACGACATTGCTGAAAAGTTCGGCAAGACGGTGGCTGAACTTGTGGATGGCGTCACCAAACTAAGCCAATCTAGTGATAAGGAATATAATAAAGCCGCTTCTTTCCGGAAAATTCTTCAGGCTACCCTACAGGACCCACGTGTCATTATTGTGAAACTGGCAGACCGTTATCACAACATGACTACCTTAGATGCCCTGCGTCCCGATAAACGTGCACGTATTGCCAAAGAGACTTTTGAAATTTTCGTACCGATGGCCCGTCTAGTTGGTATGAATGAGATGGCCGATAATCTGGAACATCTCTGCTACCAGAACCTGGATCTGGACATGTATAATAATGTCCAGACTGCCTTACAGCAAACCAAATCCAAACGCTGTGAATATCAGGCGATCTGGGAAAGAAAACTGAATGAATTACTCAATCAGTATAATATCCAGGGCAGAATCAAGAAGAAAAATAATAATATCGAGTTGCTACGTCACTTCGTTAAAAATGATATTAACCTGCAGGAACTCACCCATAGTCACGCCTTTGAAATCATTTTACAAAGCATCGCTGACTGTGACCGCTTTGCAGAACTCTTGGAAGAGAGCTTCCAGGTATTAAGTTTTGCCGATCATATTCGTCGCCCGTTGCCGGGTGGCAACCAGTCGCTGAGTATGCGTATCAAAGGGGAAAAGACAACACTTTCCCTGACCATTCAAACCGAACTGATGCGTAAGGCAGCACGTTTTGGTGTAGTCCTTGGTGAAAATGCACCTCAAGCCTGCCGTTCTGCAATTCAGGCTTCCATGCAGAATCTGAATGTTCTGGTGGATGGGGATTGTGCCAAGACCACTTTTAATGAATTACTGGATTATCTGCATCAGGAAAAAATCTGGGTTTATACTCCTCACGGTCAGCTACATGAATTACCACAAGGCGCGACCGTCGTGGATTTTGCCTATTCTGCCAGTTTATTCTTGGGTAACCATGCGGTTGGCGCCAAAATTAATGGCGATACCAAGCCGCTTTCTACACCTTTAAGCAGTGGTCAAGTCATTGAAGTGATCACCGATGTACTCGCCTCACCAAATCCAGACTGGCTCAGCTTTATTAATACCCAAAAAGCCCGTCGTGCGATTCAAAACATCCTGCGTGATCAGGATATTGATGAGCAGCGTATGGTCGGCGAACAGGCTTTAAATCGTGCTTTAAAATTATTTAATCGTTCTATTCAGGATTTAACTGAAGAGGACTGGGCCAATATTCTGCAATGGCGTCATATTCCGACTCAGGAACGTCTGTATGAACAGATTGCTGTGGGTGATTTATTACCTCAATTGGTCGCCAATCACCTTTTTGCTCAGGATGCAGAAACTGGCTCCAACTCGACTCGTTTAATTCAGGGTACAGAAGGTGTAGATGTCAAATATGCGCACTGCTGTAATCCGGTACTGGGTGATCCGATTCAAGGTCATCTGACCCGCCGTGGCCTGATTGTTCATCGTGCACGCTGCCATAACTTGCTACACGAACAAAACCTGCATCCAGAAAATATAATGCCATTGCAGTGGACCTCTGAGGACATTGAAGATATCAGCTTTACTGCTTATCTTTGTATTGACTTGTCCATGGATGATGAACAGATTTCCGAACTGATCTATGAATGCCGTAAAGCCAAGTCTGGTGTAGAGTCGGTACGTAGTTACGAAGGTAAGACTTATGTCAACGTAGTCGTACATAACCGTAAGCAGATTGCCCAGCTCATTCGAGACCTGCGCATGCATTACGGCTTCCCGCGAATTATCCGCCTGTCCCAGCCAATAAGCATTTCAGAAACCACATCGAAGGCGAGTTAGCCATTTAAAAAATAATGCTTTTGCCCATGGCAATGATCTAATATGATGTATGTTGATGTTGACATCCTCCCCGACCTAAAAGACAGGGATTCCTACTGCTAGACGCTCATGCCCGAGCGCAAGAATGTTTAGAGCTGAGTTTTTATCTCTATCGCTATCTAAACACATAGATACAAATAACACTTGGAATCCTTTCATAACAAAGGATTCCACTTTGTTTACATACTTACTATGTAGAATCATGAAGCTTTCCATATAGCATCTCGATTGTCTTTTTTTGCTCTAAATTATCAATTTCTAATTCCTTAACCCTTGCTTTTAAAGCAGCAATCAATGCGTCCTTTGATGATTCGGAAGTGTTTTTCAATGTGCTTGTATTTGCACATTTACTCTTACTCTCAACCCTATGCTTCTTAATTTGATTAGCAATAGATTCCTCTCTATAAAGCCAAGCTGTCGATACGTTTGCTTTTTCTGCTACAGTTTTGAAATTAATAGTGGCTTTTTCCTTTAGCATTTGTTTTATTGCTAACTCTGTGCGCTTAATAGCTTCATTCTTCTTCTTTAAGGCATTTTCCTTTAAACCTTGAGTGTTTCTATCATGGCTCATATTAATTACTCTCTAAGGGTGCAATAATTTTCACTAAAGATTCTTTGATATTTTCATTCATTTCCAGTTGGCGAACCCAACCGTTCTTTTTACACGTTTCAATAATCACTTCGGTTCTTTGTAGTTGCTCTTTGTGTTGAGGTAAAAAGGTGTGATCTGTTCTAAAGTTTGAGCATGTCAGACAGGCATTAGCATGTGGGCAACCGCCCTGAACAACGGGTAGTGAGCAAAGTCCATTTGGTAAAGTTTGCATTGCTATGTTTTTTTTAAGCCATTGAGCATCAATATTATTTGCATCTGTTCCCATTGTTAAATCATTAATAATATCTTGATCATTAAACTTTTTACCGTTTATATCAATCATTGTGCTGTTAAATTTCTTGAACTCTTTTTTTAATGTTTCATCTAAAATATGAGCATAGGTGCTAGTCATCACAGGGGTTTCATGACCTAAATATTTTTGGACAATATGTTGCGGAACTCCATTGTTAATCATTCGAGTTGCTACGGTGTGCCTAAATTGATGAAACCCAAAACGAATAACCTTTCCACTCGCATCATTTATATTATTTTCAACTGCAAGTGCGTTTAGATTTTTAATTAGAGTTCCTTTGCTCCATGCTTTTCCTGCTCTTGGATAAGGAATGCCATTTTCCTGAAATTTGGGGGTTGTAAATAGTAAAACAGGAGCTTGACCAAACTCTGCAATCATAGCTTTTTGTTGTTCCCTGATTACGGAAACTAACTCTGCTGAAATTGGAACGATATGATCTTTTTTCATTTTAAATTGATAATATTTAAGAAAGTAATCCCCATTTTCATCAGGAGAAATACAATTAAACATTAAACTACAGCACTCACTAATTCTCATCCCAACCTCTTGTAGTACAAGAAAAAACCTCATCACATCAGGATTTAATTTATCAATATGCTGATTTAATTGACTCATTACATTTTCGGGAATGAATTTTGGTATTGATTTAGGCAGGCTTGGATAATCCGTATCCCTAATTAGTTTAGTTGCCCCAAATTTAATAAAATTTGTATCCTCACACCATTCAAAATACTGTCTTAAAGATGCTAATCTTCTTTTAATCGTTGAAGATTTTAATTCAGATTTAGACCATTCAAAAAAGACTTTTTGCATTTCTGATCTAGTAACTTCATGCGCTTCGCATTCAGGGTTTATAGAGTAAAGTGCTCTGCTGAAAAATGTAATAGCATCAATATTTGTCTTTAATGTGCTTTTTGATCTAGTTGAAAATACAGCCTTAATAAATGCCTTAGCCGAACTTATTAACCAATCAAAGTGAATGTTGCTAAAGTTCAGTTTATGTGTTTCTGTATCTCCTTTAGATACAGCATCAAAATCACTTTTAACCAACCAAACATCTTCGGTTTTTATAGTAATTTTTTTCAGACACTCTTGATAAATATCAGGATGATTCTTTTTAATAACACCTTCACCAATTCCTGATTCGTTCATTAATTTTCTTACACTGATATATCCACCATTAGGAATAGGTGGTGTATTCTTTGGATTTCCATTTTTAAGTCTTTCTAAGGCTTCCAAAAGTATCAAGCGATCTTGGGTGTGCCTTGAAGTTTTTTGCTTTTCAATTTCAATCAATATCTGATTATGAGCGTCTGGATAACTTTTCCTAACCATCATGTCAAAGGTTTCAGAAAACCCTGCTTCCCTACAGACTTTTTTTACAGTAATTACCTCATTTTTAGACAACAATATGGTTAAAGCTTTTAATAGCTTATCGTGCTTTTCTTTATTACCATACCTAGCATATTCACCTTGAAGCTCATTTATTTTGTTAAGAATGTCAGGGAAATATGCATACAAGTACGAATCAGAAACATCTGCTTCTTTAGCTACAGATGCTACAGTTACTTTAGCGTTTTTATTAACATTCCTTGTTTCTCCTGTTTTAAAACGCTCTATTGCCTCCATACAGCGTTTTCTAACAAGACTAGCATGAATGGTTATACTTTCATTCTTTGAGTCTTTTAATGAGCTGACATAAAGCATCACATCCCTAAAATCCCTATGTAACTCAGTAGGTGAAACTCTCGCTTCTTTGGCAATATTTTTGAATATTAATTTTCCTTTCTTACTAATAACAATAGGATTCCCATTAATTATTCTATCAATGGCTTCTATTGCTTGCTGTTTTACGTTTATAGATTTAGTTGTAGACCCATTATCGGTAAATACTTTTTCAGCATAATTCGTATTCATTTTAATTTACCTTTTTGAAAGTTTTGGAATGCCACTTTTAGGTCTTGATCATTCAAATGAGCGTAAATATTAATCGTGGTTTGAATATCTTTATGCCCTAAACGCTTTTGAACGTATGAAGCATCCCAACCACTTCTCAGTAACTCTGTGGCATGTGTATGTCTAAAAATATGAGGGCTGAATGGAAGTTTTAGGGCTTTGGATAAGCGACTGAATTTAGTGTAAATAGTGCTGTAACTTAACGGATGCCCTTTATTTTCGCCCCATATATTCACAAAAACATAATCAGAATCAATATCGTCAAAATCATGTACTACATAATCAGTGTAGCGTCTTATGAGTTCATCACTAACGTCAATAACCCTAGTTTCTTGGCTTTTTGCTCTTGCGTTATTTGTATTGTTATTACGATGAACTATATGAATCTCGCTATCCCAACTTTTAATATCTTCATGCCTTAAACCAAGACACTCGCCTATACGCATACCTGTTTCATAGAGTAGGGCTACAATCAACTTATCTCTGCGGTTAGAACATGAATCTAGGATTTTTTGCACTTGTTCAAATGTTAATGTTTTAGGTATTCGTTTAGGCTCTTTAATTTTAAGAATGCTATGTTTTGTGGAGCTTGCTTTACTAATATGATGTAGAAACGGTTTGTAATTTTTACTATTAGATTTAGTTGATCTCTTATCATTTAAAACAAGAGTGCTATCTAGTTTTGAGTGATAATCATAGAAAGCTGTAATCGCAGTAATTATTGTATTTATTGTTTTTTCTGAACGCAGAGAAACACTTGAAGAAAAAGGAATAATATTACTTGCATCTATAGTTCCTAGTTTTAGAAAGTTGATGAACTCTGATAGCTCAATTAAACCAATCTGATTCCAACTATAGTTCTTTAAAGATAGAAATAACCAAAATTCTTTAAGATGATAAGCGTAAGAACGAATAGTGTTTGGAGATTTTCTAACAGAACTTAAATACCTTAAATAAAGATCAATTGATGGTATAGCTAAGTGATCATCACCAATGACAATCCAAAAGTCTTCTGTTTGATTATTAATTCGTATTTTCTGCACTTTCATTAAGTAGAATCTACTATGTATATATGTTTAGATATAAATTCTACAATGTATATTATTAATAGTAAATCATTCTTTGTTTACTTTGTATATTATTATTTATATGTAGTAGATAAC